>JBILTF010000091.1:0-8508 GCA_044371675.1 Flavobacteriales bacterium | reverse complement strand
CATCTGCAGCAGGCACGGTGTAAATTGCCGTAGATGGATTCGTTAGAACAACACGAAACTCCTTCAATATCGTTCCGGAAATAGTTCCTGACCCACCCGTACCTGGATCTTTGGTACATGCTGAAAACACGGCAGTAACTGCTAATAAGAAAATTATTTTTTTCATTATCCTAAATTGTGATAGACTGCTAGAACATCTTCGTCGGCCTCAATCTTTTCAATCAATTCCAAAATCTCATCTGTTTGCTCTTCAGTAATCTCCGCGTAGGTATTTGGAATTCTCTCCAGTCCAGCTTTAGTTGGAACAATTCCGCGGTCTTCTAAAGCCTTCTGCATATTTCCAAAATCTGAAAACGCGGTATAAACAACCATTTCATTCTCCTCCTGCTCCGAACTATCCAGTCCATGATCAATCAATTCCAATTCCAATTCTTCCCAGGATGGAATTTGATCCATTGCCAATCTGAAAACGCCTTTGCGGTCAAAAATGAAAGACAACGAACCGCTGTTTCCCATGAGCCCACCGCTTCTGTTGAAATACAATCGAATGTTCGCGACAGTTCTTGTTGGGTTATCGGTAGCTGTTTCAACCAAGATTGGAATTCCGTATGGCCCATAACCTTCGTAAACTACCTCTTCGTAGTTGCTGGCATCTTTACTAGAAGCTCTTTTGATTGCGGCATCCACCCGATCTTTCGGCATGTTGACACCTTTAGCATTTGCCACACATTGACGCAAACGTGGGTTGTAAGACGGGTCTGGTCCGCCTGCCTTAACGGCCATTGCAATTTCCTTTCCTATACGAGTAAAGGCTTTCGCCATACGGTCGTAGCGCGCAAACATCTTGTGCTTGCGCTTTTCAAACATTCTTCCCATGTGGTAAATCTATTTTTGGTCCTTACAGACAAGACAAAAATACAACTTATGCTGCTCCTAAAATACGCAGATGGCTAATGTGTGCCTGAACGGCAGATAATACATTCGGATATTCTTGATAAACCAACCCAAATTCTTCACATGTGTCCCTCACTATTCCGCTAATTGCCGGATAATGTATATGGCTTATTCTTGGAAAAAGATGGTGCTCCACTTGGAAATTCAATCCGCCTGTTAACCAAGAAACAACCTTATTTTTTGTCGCGAAGTTTGCGGTAGTGTTCAATTGGTGAACGGCCCACTCGTCTTTCAACGTGCGGCCTTGAGTCTCTGGCAAATGAAAAGATCTTCCTTCAACAATGTGAGCCAATTGAAATACAACTGCGATAATCCAGCCCGTAACAAAAAGCATTACACCGTATCCAATGAGTGCTTTCAACCAACCAACTACCAGCAAAGGAATAACGAAAAATACAACAAAATAAAAAATCTTGCTCCCCCAAAATATAATGTGTTCATTGCGCGGAATTTTACGAATAGGCGTCTCCCCTATTTTTCGGGTGAAATACTTATTGAAATCCTTCACATAAACCCACAAAAAGTAGGTCGTCCCGTAGATCAATGCCCAATAAATGTGTTGGTATTTATGGAACCAATACTTCTTTTGTTGCTCGTTTACACGTAAGAAAGGTTCTACATCTATATCCTCGTCTACCCCATGAACATTGGTGTACACATGATGAAGTTGATTGTGTTTCAACTTCCATAAAAAAACATTTCCTCCAATAATGTTCAACGAATAGCCCATCATTTGGTTCACCCAAGACTTGGAAGAGAAACTTCCATGAGCACTGTCGTGCATAAGATTAAAGCCTATTGCCGCGAAAACCATTCCCAAGACTGCCCACAAAATCAATTGCGCACCCCACGATTGAAAAAACAATAGAGAAGCATATACCAGGGCTATAGAAACCAAAAGCAGGGTCGCTTTTGCATAAATTTTCCAATTACCTGTTCTGCTAATTCCTTTCGTTGTGAAATACTGTTCTACACGCGTGTTTAACGTATCGAAAAACGGGTGTGCTTGATTACCGAGTGAAAATGCCAATGTGTGGTCTCCTTTTAGTTATTATCATTCTTATTATCAAAGATAAGGTTTGAAAAGTGGAACAAAACTAAAAAACCACAATAATACAGGGTTGTTGAAAAAAGCAAGGCTAAAGCCCTGATTTACATTGTAAATTCGCGACTTAACTTACAACGCCGTGAACAAACGAATTTCTTCAGCTCTCATTTCCGTGTTCGATAAAGATGGTTTAGCTCCAATTGTTGAACAATTGCATCAATTGGGTATTACACTTTATAGCACCGGAGGAACCCAAACATTCATTGAGAACATGGGTATCCCTGTTACTGCAGTTGAAGACTTAACTGGGTATCCAAGTATTTTTGGAGGAAGGGTGAAGACACTTCACCCTAGTGTTTTGGGCGGAATCTTATACCGCAGAGATGAAGCTCAGGACCTTGAAGAGGCGGCGAAATTCAATATTCAAGCGATAGACTGCGTAATTGTTGATTTATATCCGTTTGAAAAAACGGTGGCTTCAGGAGCTTCTCATGAAGACACCATCGAAAAGATAGACATTGGTGGAATTGCACTTATTCGCGGAGCCGCGAAAAATTTCAATGATGTTGTGATTGTTCCTTCGAAAAATGAGTACAGCGCGCTTCATGAATTGCTTGTCAATCAGAAGGGAGAGACTTCGCTCGAGCAAAGACAGTTCTTCGCGAAGCAGGCCTTCGAAGTTTCTTCGCATTATGACTCCGCTATTTACTCTTACTTCAAAGGAAACGAAGATGGTTCTCTCCGCATTGCTTCACGTGATGAGCATGTGTTGCGCTATGGTGAAAACCCCCATCAGAAAGGAAGCTTTTTCGGCGACCTAGACGCTTTGTTCACGAAGCTAAACGGAAAGGAACTTTCCTATAATAATTTGTTAGATGTTGAAGCCGCGGTTCAGTTGATTGCTGAATTCAAAAACAACGCACCCTCATTCGCTATTCTAAAACACAACAATGCCTGCGGCGTTGCAACAAGACCTTCCATGGTTGAAGCATACGAAGCGGCGCTCGCCTGCGACAGCACTTCTGCTTTCGGAGGAGTTCTAATTGCTAATGGCGAAATAGATTTAGCTACAGCAGAAAAAATAAATTCACTTTTTTGCGAAGTAGTTATTGCTCCTTCCTATACAATTGAAGCTGTTGAATTGTTGAAGTCAAAATCGAATAGAATTATTTTAATCATCAAAGAAACCCCTCTTCTTCAAACACAAGTAAGATCTATTTTAAATGGGTATTTGGTTCAAGAAAAAGACAACGCAACAGAATCAGCATCCAACTTAAAATGCGCAACCCTGACCGAAGCCAATGCTGCTTCAATTGAGGATATGATTTTCGCAAATAAATTGGTGAAACACACGAAGAGTAACACCATTGTTTTTGCAAAAGACAATACCTTACTTGCAAGTGGAACAGGACAAACTTCGCGCGTTGATGCGCTTCAGCAAGCCATTGAAAAAGCTAAGCACTTTGGCTTTACTTTGGAAGGAAGCGCCATGGCGAGCGATGCATTTTTTCCGTTTCCCGATTGCGTGGAAATTGCGAAGAATGAAGGTGTTGTTGCGGTAGTTCAACCTGGGGGATCGATAAAAGATCAGCTTTCAATAGACTATTGCAATGAGAACAACGTGGCCATGTACATGACAGGTGTTCGTCACTTCAAACATTAATAACGCTCATCTTTCCAAATTCGTTTTTCAACCAATTTCAATTTTTGGTTGAAGAAGATGGCTGTGCTCTTTTCGAACGATTCCGTGTAATCTGAAACCCAAAAGGAATATTTCGGTTTGCGCTTACTTACGTTCAGAATATCTTTCTTTTTCAAAACATCAGAAACCGCCTGAGCCACCACAGAAGCGCTGTCTATGATTTCAATTTTCTGCTGATAGAACTTCTCTACTTCCTTTTTTATTAGCGGATAATGCGTGCAGCCCAAAATGAGCGCTTCAATTCCCTTGAAGGAAGATTTTGATAAATAACTATCTATGATACTTTGTGAAATCTTATTGTTGTAATACCCTTCTTCAATCATTGAAGCCAATAAAGGAGTTGCGTTTGATAGAACTTTTAACGTTTGATTTAATTTCTCAATGCGCTTCACATAAATGCGGGATTGAATGGTTCCCTTTGTTCCAATAACACCCACTTTCGTCTTGTTGTAATTCGCAGCTGTGTATATCGCCACTGGATCCACAACATTGATTACCGGAATGTGAGAAGGAACACTTTTGACAACGGTTTTGAAAGCATGGGCAGACGCGGTGTTGCAGGCAATTACAATGGCCTTGCAGTTATTTTCGACTAACAATTCCGCAATGCGTTTTGAATATACTCGAATACTTTCCGGAGATTTATCTCCATATGGCAAGTGGGCAGTATCTCCGAAATAAATAAACGATTCATTCGGAAGAACCTTCTGTATAGCCTTGGCTACAGTTAGTCCACCAATTCCGGAATCAAATATGCCTATTGGATTTGTATTCATAACAAAAAAAATCCCGCTTGGCGGGATTTCATTTTATTCAATCAATATTATTTCTGCGTTGGTGAAACCGGAGAAGTTGCTGGAATTTTCAATTCAACTTTCAACTTATCGCCTAAATCATCGCCTCCTGCATAAACCAAGTTTCCTGCACCTAGGTCGAATACGTATGTGTACCCATGAGCTTTTGCGATTTTAGCAACTGCTGCATCGAACTCTTCAACCAATGGCTTCAACAAAGCGTCTTGCACTTGCTGCAGCTCATCGTTTGCTGTCTGCTGGAAATCCATCATGTTTTGTTCAAGGTCTGCAATGGTCTGTGCTTTACTTTGACGAATTGCTTCAGGCCATCCACCTGCGCTAACTACCATTTTCGATTTTGTTTCGTATTCGGCAACTTTATCGTCGTGCTCTTTTTGCATTATCACATACTCTCCTTCGAAAGATTTTTTTTCACTCTCCATGCTTGCTTGAACACCTTTCATTGCTGGCATCTGCAATAAGATTGCTTGTCTGTCTACGTGCGCTAACTTCTGCGCGAATGCACCAAATCCCAATGAAATAAATAGTGCTGCTAAAATTGTCTTCTTCATGATTGTGTTATTTTTTTTTCTTCTATTCAATGACAGTACCAAAAATACGCATTAGTTGCCTTTCCCCGGTGAACTTGGACGATCATTTCCTGGACGACCGGCGCCGGTGCCTGGTTTCTCACCCGGTTTTTCTTGAGAATCTTCCTTATCATCTTCGTCTTTATCCAAAACCTCTCCCGGTTTCAATCCCATTTTCTTCAATACTTTATCACTAATGTCGTGCTTCGGATTGGTGTACAACATATTCGAGTGACTAGCCTTATCGAAGACAACCATGTATTGAGATTGCGAGGCAATATCTTCAATGGCTTGAAATATCTGCTCTTGAATGGGTGCAACTAACTCTTCACGTTTTTTGAATAAATCTCCGTCCACTCCAAATTTCGATTTTTGGTATTGCTTCACTTCTTCACGGCGCTCGCTAATATCGGCTTCACGCTTCTTCTTCATATCGTCAGTCAGCAATATTTTTTCAGCTTGAAATGACTTTTCCAATTGCTCAATGGCTGTGTATTTCTGTTCCACCTGAGCCTGCCATTCCGCACTTAGATCGTTAATCTGCTTTTGGGCTACGACATACTCGGGCATGTGGGATAAGACGTACTTCGAATCTATGTATGCGAATTTTTGAGCGCTCAACGACAATGTCGAAACAATAAACACAAAAGAAAAAATGAATTTGATCGTTGAATTTGCTTTCATCATTCGTTTTTTAAAGTTCACCCATATTCATACCTATACTGAAGTGAAACTGACCTGGCGCCATGTTGGGTGCATTAGGCACATCGTTCAATCTCCATCCGTAATCGAATCCTAACAATCCAAACATAGGCAAAAAGATTCGAAGTCCGCCACCTACTGATTTGTATAAATTGAACGGATTGTAATCCGAGAAATCTACCCAAGTTCTTCCTGCTTCAGCAAAAGCCAAGGCGAAAATTGTTGCTTGAGGATTCAATGAAATAGGATATCGCAATTCTGCACCATACTTCGTAATTACTGGGGCTCCTACGCGATCGCTTGGCATCGTTAAAGACAAATCATCGTAACCACGTAAATTCACAATCTCACGACCATCCAACAAATAACCACTCAAATAAACTCCACCCATATAGAAACGCTCGAAAGGCGATTGTCCCAAGCTCTTGTTGTAAGTGCCCAAGAAACCAAATCCCGCATGTGTGTGTAAGACTAACTTATTCGTTTTATGCTTGTTTAAAGAGGTGTACCAATTGGCAGTGAATTTCAATTTGTAATACTCCACCCAATCTACTTTTTGTTGATCGGTCATGTTTGGGTAGTCATATGATTTTCCAAATACATTTTCACCCAAGAATGTATAAGGCAGGGTACATTTCGAACTAAAGGTAATTTTCGAACCCCACGTTGGATAAATGGTTTCAGACAACGAACTTCTTTCTATGGTGAAATTAGCCGCGAGGTTATTCGAATAACCGTTGTTGAAAGAGAAGAACGAACCGTAGTTATTCAAATCGAAATGCTGATAGGAAATTCCTCCAAAGAACAAGAACCAGTCATCGGGTTTCTGCCAACGCTGGCCGAATGAAACAGATGCTCCGGTAATAATTAACGATTGACGCGTTGGATTCAACAATTCACCAATATATTTTTTTTGTCCATTCGATTGAACACTATGATACGCTGAGACAGACAAGGAGTTCGGTCTTTTTCCCCCTAACCAAGGTTCTGTGAAACTTAAATTGTACGATTGGAAAAACGCACCATTGCTCATTGCGCGAATGGAAAGCCGCTGGCCGTCTCCAGTTGGCAGAGGACTCCATGCTTCCTTCTTAAAGAAGTTACGCATGCTGAAATTGTTGAAGCTCAATCCCAATGATCCAACTACGCGTCCACCGCCCCAACCACCGGACAATTCAATTTGGTCGGATGGTTTTTCTTCCACTACATATTCCAGATCAACTAGACCTTCGTCGGCTCTTGGATTCGTGCGAATATCGAACGCCTCCTGGCTGAAGTAATTCAAGTTTGCTAATTCACGTTGTGAACGAATCAAATCGGAGCGATTGAATAAATCGCCAGGACGTGTTCGGATTTCACGATATATAACGTGGTCATTTGTTTTCGAATTTCCAGAAACGCTGACAACACCTATCCGATACTGACGGCCTTCACCCATGCGCACTTCAATGTCTATACTATCTGGCGGAACCAAAGACTCGACTGGGTAGGCGTAAAAATTCAAATACCCGTCATCGGTGTACAACGAAGCAACATCGCGTCCTGTTTGATTCATGTTCAAACGAGTTTGAAGCACCTCCATGTTGTAAACATCTCCCTTCTTGATATTCAGAATTGAATCGAGAGAGTTACTTCTGTATTTTGTATTTCCGATGAATGAGATGTTTCTGAAATAAAATTTATTTCCTTCATCCAGTGTAATTCGAATCTTCAAACGCTCGGGTCCAACAGCATAGACAGAATCTTTTACAATTCTCATATTGCGGAAACCTTCTTTATTATAACGGGCTACCACTGCTGCTTTATCCTCTTCGTATTCCTCTTCCAAAAATTTAGATGATTTGAATACGTGATAGATCGCAGCTTTCTTCGTTTTTTTCATTGAGCGATTCAACGTCGCTATAGACATCTTATCTGCCCCTACCCATTCAATTTCTTCAATCTTAATTCTATTTCCACGCTCAATATCGAACGTTAATTCAACGGCGTTGGGCAAATTTGGATAAGGCTTATCAACGATATTTACTTTTGCGTTGTAGAAACCTTTTTCCACATAAAAATCCTTGATAATATTAGTCGCAGTAGCTTTTAGGTTTTCGTTCACGATATTTCCTGAACGGATTTTCATTTTTTCGCGAATGTTATCTGCGTCGCCCTTTTTTATTCCTTCAAACTTGAACACTCCGAGTTTCGGAAGTTCCTTCACGACAATAACTAAGAAAACATCATCTCCTCGAGCTTCCGCCAAACGAATATCAATTGCAGAGAACAACTGATTCTTCCAAAGTTTACGAAGTGCATCAGCAATTTCATCTCCTGGAATCATTATCTCTTGCCCCACCTTCAAACCACAAAACAGCAATATTGCCTGTGCATCGGTATATTCCGCGCCCATCACAGTTATTCCTGCAACCTTCATTTTCCGCGGCTCAGCGTAGTCAATGGTGGTGCCTAATTC
The DNA here is from genome assembly GCA_044371675.1 of Flavobacteriales bacterium. Taxonomy (GTDB): domain Bacteria; phylum Bacteroidota; class Bacteroidia; order Flavobacteriales_D; family Sanyastnellaceae; genus CAIZGX01. Next base: position 260 of record JBILTF010000091.1, on the reverse strand, counting down.
AACTTGAGCCTGAAGAGCTGACGCAACGAATAAAGACGCAATGATCGAAAGAGCAAATAAGATTGCTCGGGTATTTGGGAGATTATATTTCTGTGTCTTTCTCAACTTTTCTATTTCGTTTGTTCTGTTTGCTCTGAAGTCATCCCGAATCGACGCTCTCTGCTTTGGTAGCTCACCAGCGCCTCGAAAAAATGTTCTTCTCTGAATTCAGGCCACATAATGGGGGTAAAATGCAATTCTGTATAAGCGATTTGCCACAG
>JBILTF010000022.1:0-29412 GCA_044371675.1 Flavobacteriales bacterium | reverse complement strand
ATGGTAGGTATCAATTTTCAAAATATTGCTTCAAACGATGCTTTGATTATGTCTAAGTTGAACGAAATGGATGCACAAGGTTATGAATTGGCTTTCGTTGCTTCTGGAGTTGAAAGCGATGCTGGAAAGGAAGACGGACAAGGTCTTTTTATTACACGTCTTTATTTCAGAAAGAAATAATTCAATTTTGTTGAATGTTAAATGGGGTCGTTGACCCCATTTTTTTTGCTTTAATTTGTACAATGGAAAAAAAGCTAATTGCAGGTACTATGCGCTGGGGGAGTTGGGGGGCTAAAATGTCTACTCAACAATATGCAGATGCAATTTCCAAATGGCTCGAATACGGCGTGAATGAATTTGATTTAGCTAATTTGTACGGCGATTATACCGGCGAGAAAGAATTTGGTGCCGCATTGAAAAATCTTGAAATTTCAAGATCTTCAATAAAGCTAATTTCGAAAATGGGGATTGAAAAACCCTCTGAGAAGCGCTTAAATCTTGTTAAACATTACAACTATTCAAAAGAACATATAATTTCGTGCGTTGAGCAGTCTTTGCGAGATTTGCAAACAGATTATCTAGATGTTTTGCTTCTGCATAGGCCTTCACCATTGATGCAAGCAGATGAAGTTGCTGAGGCTATTTCAAGCTTGACTTCTGAAGGAAAAATAAAGTCGTTCGGCGTTTCGAATTTTCTTCCTGCACAAGTTGAATGGTTCAGCAAACATTTAAAAATGGAACACAACCAAATTTCATTTTCGCTTTCCGATTTTCAGGCTATGGAAAATGGAAATTTGGAATCATTCGCTTCACAAAATCTTTCAGTAGCTGCATATTCTCCCATTATTCATCTCGAAAATACTTCGGCGGAATTGAAACTCCAACTTACGAGTCTCTCTGAAAAATACAATTGCTCAGAAGCATGCATTGCAGTGGCATGGGTGCTGAAGCACCCCCTTATTTCATCTGTAGTTATAGGAACGTCCAAATTGGAGCGTATTCAAGAAATTCAAAAAGCGTTAGAAGTTCGACTTTCTATACAAGATTACTTTTTTCTTTGGGAAGCTGCAAGAGGAACGAAAGTTCCCTAACGATTCATAGTTTGGCTCGAGAGCTCAAGCGTCTGTGCAATAATTTCTGAAGAAATCCGAGTCTCTTTCAATTGAGTTTCTGAAAACAACAGCAAGAGTTCTGTGGGCATGTTTCCAACCAATTCATCCTTCGCCATCGGACACCCGCCGAAACCACCAAAAGCACCGTCGAATCTACGACACCCGCTATCATATGCCGCTTCAATTTTCGTCAACGCGTTATCGAAACGGGAGTGAAGATGTGCGCCAATAGTGCAATTTGATAGCGTTTGCGAAGCTTCAAACAATTGTTTTATGCTCTGCGTTGTGGCGCTTCCAATAGTATCTGACATCATGATTTCAGAGATCCCAAACTCATTTGCTAATCGCTGAGAAAGTGCTGTAGGGATTTCTTCATTCCAAATTTCATTATACGGGTTTCCAAAAGCCATACTTAAATACACGACAAGCTTTTTATTTTTCGCTTCTGTTTTCTTTTGAATGGATTCTAAAACAACTAAACTTTCTTCAATGCTCTTGCCTGTATTTCGAAGTTGAAAAGTATTGTTAATTGAAAATGGATATCCAATATATTCAATTCGTTCGTGGGTTAAGGCTTCGTCAGCACCGCGTTCATTCGCGACAATAGCTAAAAGTTTGGTTTGACTCGGGTTTAGTTGATCAAGCACTTGACGCGTGTCTTTCAACTGGGGTATGGCCTTCTCACTTACAAAAGACCCAAAATCTAATCTGTCGAATCCAAGGGTTAACAGGTGATTCAAGTACTGAATTTTTTGTTCAGTAGGAATGAATGTTGCAATGCCCTGCATTGCATCACGCGGGCATTCTGTTAAATACAATTCGCGACTCATGCTACAAAGGTATTCTTATTTTATGTTGAAAGGATGGCTTTGTAAATTTTGAAAAGGAAGATTTCTTTTAGTTAGTGATGCTTTGATGATTTCTTTTTTCTTTTTCGAAACGCCTTGACCAATCAATGTTTTTTCATGTTGAAATTCATTCAATAAAGTTGAATCTATTTTGTGTTTTTTTAGTTCATCATTCAACAAGAGATAAGAAACCTTTTTACGATGTCGAAAAGTTCCTATGGAGAAAACATTTTGACTTTCATTCCAAGAAAAATAAGTGGGGAAAGGAATGTGTTTTATCTGCTGGGCAGCTCTGTTTTGTTGACATTTCCACATTGAAATTTTCGACGCGTATTTCTTAGCGAGCGAATCGTTGTTGCAAGCAAGGATGAGCTGAGATTCAGTGCCAATGAGCATAAGGTTCGATTTGTAATAAGTGAAGATTACTCCTGTATTTGCTGGTGTTTTGTAGCTAAAGAAAATAAATAGTAGAGTTAGCGCTCCTGCGCAATGAATAGCCTGTTTCCATTTATATATTATGATAAGAAAAATTGTAAATAGGAACGCATACGTAGTGAGTGCTTGTTCAAAGTTGAAATTAATTTCTGATAATTGAGCATGCGGCAAATAATGTATTAAGTGTATGAATTGATTCATTCCAGAAGTCGTTAGATCTAAAAGTTGAGTAATCAAATTTCCAAATATTGGAATTTCAGAAAAGAAAATAAAGGCGATGCCGATATAAAGAATCAAGCTTGACCAGGGCACTAAAATAAGATTGGCGGCAATGAAGTATGTGGGAAAGGAGTGAAAGATGTACAGTGTAATTGGAAGTGTAGCTATTTGCGCGGAAAGAGTGATACTCGAGGATGAAATGAGGTAGTAGGCAATTTTATTTTCAGTGTAGAAGTGTCGCAGAATAATGGGGTGAATAACCACTATGCCAAGCACGGCAGTGATAGAAAGAAGGAAACCCAGGTTGAAGATGAGAAAGGGTTGGAAATAAAGAATGAGTATAGTTGAGCCTGCAATTGTATTTGCGGTGTTTCGCGAGAGTAAAAAACAATCTGATATTACGAAGAACGAGAACATACAGCATGCACGAACCACACTTGCTGAAAATCCTGTTATAGCCCCATACCCCCATAAGAGAGTCATGGCTAAAATAAAAGTCAGCCACTTTCTTTTTTTTCGAAAAAGAAGTTTTAGAATGAGAAGAATAAGCTGATAGATCAGAGCAACATGCATTCCCGAGACCGCGAGAATATGAACAACACCTGCTACGGAATAGTCAACTGTTGTTTCTTTTGATAACAAGCTCGTTTCACCGAGCAGGAGGGCAGAGAGAATGGCGGCAGAGGAGGAATCGGAAATTGATTTGGTGATTTTTTGTTGAAGATGTTTTTGAATCTGTTGCGGAAGAAACTTAATGCTTGATCGATGTTTTGATGAGGATTGTTTGATAGTATCAACTTGAAATTGAAGTGTTATTCCATTGGCTAGCATTTGCTTTTTTTGATTGAAAAGCCAAGGGAGTTTAGGATGTGAAATTTCAAGAAATGTTCCCTTGGCAAGAAGTTCATCGCCAACTTGCAGGCTATCCATATTCTTAAGTTCTACTAAAAATTCTTGATTGTCAGCGGAAGCTACATATTGGTTCAAACGAAGTTGTTTTTCAATTTGAAATTGAATTTCAACGCGTTGATTTTGGAACGTAGAATTTCTTCGTGTGAAATTATTCACCGTATGTAATCCAAGAAAAAAAGAGAGAATTAGGATAAATGAAGTCTGTACTGGCGGACTTCTTTTTCTTGAAATGAACCAGAGACAGCAGACAAATACAAGAACGACTGCGTAAGAAGTCCAGGTCGATGCTATGGGGTATTGAAATTCAATTAGAATTCCGATAATAAAGAAAATACAGATGATTACCAGCGGTGATCTTCGAATAAATGCGAACATGATTTTCCGATTTTATTCGGAAAATAGCTTAGAATCTAATTGCTGGAAATTTTGTTTATGCTTCAAAAAGAAGGAAACCAAGATGCTGCCTCGGTATTGGCCGCATAAGTTGGGTGATTTCCAGTGTGGTTTTTCTTGTTTTCGAAGCTTCATGTAGTAACCGAAATTCAAATAGAAGTGAAGATGAGCTTTTAGCACGGCCATGAAATAGGCGAAGTTTCCTTCAGTTAAAAAACGAATCCCTGCGATTCCATCTAAAATCATTCTTCTAAAAATGAAAGGAAGAAGTGACGAGGAGCGGTGATTCTTCAACAATAAGAAAAGATTGTTTCTGAAATTGAGATAAGTTTTGAAAGAGCTTTGACGATCCAATGTGCCGCCGCCAATGTGGTAAACTTTGGCCTCACCACAAACCCCGATTTTATATCCACGGTTTTTTAGTCTCCAACACAAATCAATTTCTTCCATGTGTGCGAAGAAGGTTCCGTCGAAACCATTTACTTCTTTCCAAGCAGAAGATTTTATTGTTAGTGCTGCGCCACTTGCCCAAAAAACTTCTCTGTTTGAATTGTATTGTCCAATATTTTTTTCGAATGCATAGAAAATTCTTCCGGCGCAAAAAGCAAATCCATCTTTGTCGAGATAACCACCGGCAGCACCTGCGTATTCGAAACAATCTTGCTCTGCGTGACTCAATATAATAGGCGCACAGGCAACTAGATTTGAATCGGATTCGAGGTATTCGATTTGAGGCCGAAGCCAATTTTCAGGAACTTCAACATCGCTATTCAACAAAACGAAATAATCGTAATCGAGATTTTTCAAACCTAGATTGTATCCTTCTGCGAATCCATAATTTTTATCGAGTTGAATGCTCTTAACAGCTGGATAAACATCATTCAACAATTGAATAGAATTATCTGTTGAGCAATTGTCAATGACAATGATATCTGCCTCTTGAGAATGATCAAGAACTGATGGTAAGAATTGCTTTAAGTATTTCGCTCCGTTCCAATTAAGAATAACAACGGCAATGGTTTTATCGCGTGTCATTTCATTAATGCGGATTGTACCAAAGATCTTCTAATTCGTCGCCGCTGTATGGATCTTGGTTCTGATTGTTTCCAATTCTTCCCGTAGATGAGGGGTCATTCATTTGTCTCGAACGCACGAGATTTTTCCAATCGAAATTTCTTACTTCATTGGGAATGTCGGAGTGTAACAATTCCATATCATAGTTCAAACTGGTGTTGTAGAAAAGGAATCTGCGGTCCCGCATTCCTGTGTTAGTCGTGTAGTAATGCCAGATCTCGAAGGGCCAATAATCGGGGTCGTTATTTCTTACGACACGTGTACTTGGTTTTCCATATTGAAGATAAACACGTCCGCGATCCGTTTCCCATCCTGCCTTAATGCGCGTTCCGAATTCTTTTTGAATAGCACGCACATCTTGATAATAATCGTTCCATGCTTTTTCAGGGTTAATTGAATTTCTTCTATACCAAAATGTGTACATGAAACTCTGACGTGTTCTAAGGTCAGTGTTTTTTAGTATATTATCTATCGTATTTCGTTCAACGCTTTCAGCAATGGGTAAGCACGATTGTATATGAGCGTATAATGAATCGCTATTGTTATAACGCGCAACGAAGGTGTTAGAAATATCGAGACTACTTGGTGGAGTATATGTGTTCTCAAGAGTTTTGTTACGAGTGAATTTCCGGAATTGTGTGCATACCACCTTGCCTTCACGATCTAGCATTTCCAACTTCACTTTGTAATCTCCTGTGAGTAGATTACTGATGTCTATAGTATGAATAAGCGGAAGAATTTCTTCGGCTTCTGCTCGAATGATCCGTTTTGTGGCTGGAATTTCATTTTGAAGGGCATCTGTAACACAAACGGTGTAAGCGAAACTTACTTGTTTTCCGAGGAGTTTTCTAGAATTGTATAGTTCCGCGTAAAGAATTAGTCCGTTCAGAGAAGTTGGATAATAATTGGATACGTATGGAATTAAATCATACCCGGCTTTACTAAAAGCATTTTCTTGAATGGTATTCGTTAAAGCGCTCACAAAGGCAATGTCAGAAAAAAAGCAACCCTCTGATAAGTGAGAAATCTCAATGGTTTCAGAATGTTTCAGCGGCTCTGCTAGTGAATCGTTCGCGTCAGAAATTTCGATTTCTAATTGATAACTTCCATCTGCTAATGGGAATCGTTCAACGGACATGAAATCAGAAGATGCAGGCAGAAGGCTAGGAGTACTACTCGCGTTGAATTTTGCGTATTGAAAAACTTTACTTCCTTGTGAAATGATCACATTGCATTTAGCTTGCGCAATGTATTGACCGTCTTGATTTTTGATAGTTTTCATTGATTTTCCTTCAAAGGAAAAAACGACTTCTATATACGGTCCGGTTTCAGAATTGTAAAAAGTTTGGTGGTCAATGAACACGCGCACTGCAAGAGCATTCAGAGAAATGATAAGTCCGGAAATTAAGAGAATAAGATGCCTCATGAATGCAAAGATGCGAATGAAACCAAGAAAAAAACAATAAGAAATTGGAATTGATTATCTTCCTATGACTCTGTGCAAATCATCAATAGCCAAATCCCAAAGCATTCGAGCATCTTCTTCATCCCCTTCATCACAAAAATCGGTGATAATTAATGCGATGTCGTTGGTCATTTCGTCAACTTTAATGCGCATTTCAAAGAAGGTGTCATCGAAATCTTTTTCATCCCATTGCCAGCAAATGAATTGGTTTTTTTTAGATGAAAGAAGTTTAGCTTGACGCTCTTCATCTTCCCACTTAAACGTAAATCGATCGCCTTTTTGGTTAACGGAATCCGCAAACCACTCTTCTAGGCTGCTAGGATTACTGATGCAATTGTAAAGAATGAGCGCAGAACTGTGCACGAGGTATTCTATTTCGAATTGAATTTTGCTCATATAAAACATGTATAGGTGTTTTAAAGATAGGCAATTCAATTAAACAATTCGCAAATAATGAACTATGATTTTTACGGTTCTATCAAATAGGATTTCTCCCAACATGTTTTCCCGTTTTTATTTATCAGTGAAATGTTTAGGGCTCTCTCTTTGGCTGTTCCAGAAAAGGATATGTGTGCAAAGTTCTGTTCGCCTACAAATGTACCTTCAACACGATTTGCATTCACTTCTTTGCTGTTGCTGTATGGCCTGCTGGTTAAAGGAGAAGAAGTAATGTCAAGCACACGAAGATTTTCGTTTAGTTTCACTTCAGATAATTCGGCGAAGTGTCTATCACCGGTCAGAAAGACTACATTCTTGATGTTGTTTTTAGCAATAAGTTGAAGAAGATATTCTCTCTCTTCTTTGTAATTCGCGTAATTCTCAAAATCAGCAACGGAGGAAAGAACCTGACTGCCGATGGTTACGAGTTTAAAAGATGCTTTACTTGCATTTAAGTCTTCTATGAGCCAATTAATTTGTTCTTTACCGAGCATTTGTGGAGTAATTCCTTCGGTTCCAGGAGGAATTCTAAAACTTCTGTTGTCCATTAAATAGAGATCCACATCGTTGATGCTTACTTTTCCTGTGATGGAGTTGTTTTCATTTTTTGAAAATCCGTAATTTGAATTGCCCCACATTTCTTTAAAGGCGGCTAAACTTTCTTTTTTATATTGAAAGGAAGAGTGACTGTCGTTCGGGCCAAAGTCATGATCGTCCCAAACAGCGTATTGCGGACAAGAAGAAAGTAGTTTTTGAATGGAAGGAACTTGTCGTGCTTTTAAGTATCGAGCTTCCATATTGGCTTGCGTTTCAAAGTCGCCTTCACGCAAATAGATATTGTCTCCACCCCAAATCATTGCATTCGGATGAAGTTCAGAAATAAGATTGAAAATTGAGTCAGACTGTCCGTAGGCCTTGCCTGGCCTGTCGAATTCAGTATCGTTCACATAGGTACAACTGCCGAAAACCACAGAGAAATTCGGAGCGTCTTTTCTCCATTGCCAAAGTTCTTGCGTGTTGAATTCATAAACTTTAGTTTTAAAACTTTGGCTTTCAAGAAAGAAAGTGTAATGTGCTCCTGGTTGAAGCGAGGACAACACAATTTTTGTAGAAAGGTTGTTTTCATTCGGAACAAGAAAAAACTCTTTTCCCCCTTGTGAAGTAGCAACGTCAAGAGCAATTGTTGAGTATTTAATGGAAACAGTTTCGTTTTCCATTGGCCAATGCACCCATATTTCTGCGTTACGCTGGCCCACATGTCCAAGCATGACAATTTCAGATTGAGCGGTACATTGGAGCGTAAAAACACTCAGTAAGATTATGAAGATTGATTTGATAGGCATTGGTCTAGTTTTTTGTTGCTGATTTTCCAACTGTATTTTTCTTCAACATAGAGTCGGTTCGTTTTTCCATCTGAATTTTGTGCGGCTTCATTCAACAAATAATATTGAATGGCTTTTGCAAATTCAAAAGTCGTATTGGCTTCAATGATTTTCGATTGATTTTTTTCTGAAAAGGCTTCGGCTGCAAGTGAGGTCGTGATTACGGGGAGCTCGCTTGACATGGCTTCGAGAATTTTATTCTGCATTCCAGCGCCAATGAACATGGGAGCAACGAAAATTCGTGATTCACAGTATGCTTGACGAATGTCATTCATCCAACCAGAAACTGTTACCCGATCGCTAGCCAGATTTAAAACTTCGGATGATGGATTTGCCCCCGCAATTAGCAATGTTATTTTTGGAAATTCCGAGACTAATTTCGGAAGTATTTCTTCAATAAGAAAAATTGCAGCCGCGATGTTTGGCGGATAATTCATGTTTCCGGCAAATACGATATCGTGTTTTTTAGGAAGGTTCAAATTGATGAAATTTGAAGTGTCCACCCCATTGGGAACAATATCTATTTTTTTGTTGGAAGGAATCGCAAGTAAATTGCGATCTTGACGGCTAATGATTGAGTGGTTATTGAAATAATCGTAAATACTTCGCTCGTAATTTTTAGCACGTTCGTTTTCAATCTTCCAAAAAAGTTGGCGTATTCCTTTCCCTGAGGCTGCTCTTCGCATTGCTGCAGCACTGAAGGCATCCATGTAGTCGATGGTCTTTTCAAATTGAAAAAGATCTTTGACGTATTCAGAAGTTCGAATGAGCTGACAATAAATGTGTTCGGTTTTGAAGTTCTGAATGATGGTTTCAATTCTCTTTTTGTTTTTCCATTCGAGAAAATAAGTAACCTGAAAAGGCATCTTGTGAAAAAGAGCGAAAAACATTCGGAAAGGAATTTTCCATTTAGCTAATTCAATCAGGTGCAATTCAGAAACCATTTCTTTAAGCACGGAAGTATCAATTTGCTCGGTGCTTTCGTTCAAGCAAATGAGGCAAATTTCATGTGTTTGTGAAAGATGTTTTATTTGATGAAAGATGCGAAGTTTATCTCCCTTTTCTAGCGGATAAGGAATGCGTGATGTGAGCACTACGATTTTCATCTTTTCGGAAGCGATTTAATGAAATGAATCAAGGGCTGAATAATTTTTGAATTGCTATACGATTCTTGTATGAATTGCTGCGCATTATTTCCGATTCTTTCGCGTTCATTTGGATCTTGCAAAATCCTTAGAGCTTCAATCCATTCGGAAGGAGAGTCAGCGCGATAGTATTCCTTTCTGTCGTCGACATCTATACCTCGAATTCCTTGCTCAGTAGAGATAACGGCCATCCCCATTGCGAAGGCCTCAAGAATTTTGATGCGAATTCCGGACCCAGATTGTAAAGGAACGATCATGATTTGAAATTTACGTGCGAAAGCTTCTGCACTTTCAACTTCACCCCAAGATACGACACCGGGTATTTTTTTGTCGTGAAGTGAAGTGGGCATTTTCCTTCCAGCTATATTAAATTCAAAATTTGGAAATTCATTAATTACTGTTGGAAGTGTATTTTCAATAAAACCATTAATGGCTTCTAAATTGGGCAACCAATCCATGGATCCAATGTGGTAAACCTTAAGTTCGTTTCCGATCATTTCAACAGGCTCGTGAACAGACATTGCCACAGGCAAGAGATACGAAGGCTTTTGAGAAAGTGCACGTGTAAATTGCAAATCGTCGTAGCTAATACATGCTATTCCGTCGACACTTCTCCAAGACTCTATTTCCGCTTTGTATAATTTTTTACTTAGATAGGAAAGGTAAATGCGCTTGAAGAAATTCTTTTCTCCAAATGCAAGTTTGTTCCAAATTTGGTGCTCAATATTGTGTGACCGAAGAATGACTTTTGTGTTGACGTTTCTTCGAATGGTAGGCAAATAGGGGGTAGTGAAAATACTTTCAAGAATAATACAATCGTATTTTTCTTTTTGAAGGAGTCGAGTTAAACGAATGTCTACATCTACCGAAAAGAATCGACTTAGATTGTATGGATCACGGGTCATGAAGTTACAATATACATCTACAAAATTCATATTGGTGTCTACATAGACTCCTTCGATGTCTGTTTTTTGTACATACTCTTCGGGCATGGTTTCCGGCAGAAAATCATGCTTGTCTGTGAAGAGAGTGAAAACTTTAACTCCATGCCCTGCTTGAAGTAATCCGGCTGTTAGTGCGTGAAAAGCAATGCATCCGCCATCGGTTAGTGGGAGAGGAGGCTTCTGACAAATCTGAAGAAATTTCATGTTGCTTCTGATTTGTTTTTACGTTCCTTCTTCTTAAAAATATTCCATTGCCATTTACCTTCCATCCGGGCTCGATAGGTAATGAACATGCCCATTGGTAAGGTTACAAAAGTTGCTAACCACATTCCAATGTGAGGTTCGAGTATATTGCTCTTCGTCATTTTCTCCCCGGCGATGGTAAGCATTTCAAAAAGAATAAAGATTCCTAAGGCAAGAATAGTTGGCCAACCTAATCCGCCTTTTCGAATGATAGCTCCAAGCGGCGCTCCGATGAAAAATAAAATGATGCACGAAAACGCTAATGTGAATTTTCGATGCCATTCAATTTTGTGTCGGTTAATGAATTTGTTTCGGTTCAGAAGTTCTTCTTTCATGCCCTCAAGCGTTTTCGCTTGTTTGGCGTTGTTGTCTAGAGCAACATTTTTTGCGCTTGTTACAGATGGTGCATTGGCATCGGAACTTTTACTCTGATTGTTTGATTGAAAATATTGAATACCCTTTTCAAGACTATCCCTTTGAAGCTCAAGACTATCAATAGTTTGATCGAGCTGAGCAACGGTCATCATCTCGAATGAATTCTTGAAAATTTCTTCGTCATTATTTTGAAAGATGAAAGAACTTAAATCAAGCCTAAGAATCATTGTTTCAAAATTACCTGAAACAAGTGGCATGTGCTTAATGGTTTTTTTAGGCTGCATGGCGCCTTTCTTTGGCCTATTCGTTTCTTCTTTTTCTTCGTAGGTAACTCCGTTCTTCAATGTTAAAATTAGAAATCTCTTATCTGCTGTCTCACTCATATCTCCTTCCTGGGCTCGAATTACAGTGCGATTGCCTAAATTCTGATTGCGGTGATCGTAGATTAGCACATCTTTCAACACGCCTGTTTCTATATTTTTGTCCATCACACGAATGCTAATGCCTTCAATCCCATTGTAGAAAACCCCGCTTTCGAGATTTAACGCTGGACGCTGTTGAACAATGCTGTATAGCAATGTTCTGAATTTTAAGTTTGCTATGGGCCATGCGTTATTCGCAAAGACAAAAGAGAAAATGGATAAGGCACACATAAAAACGACAAGTGGACGTAGGATTCTGCTTAGAGACATGCCTGCACTTTTCATAGCGGTGAGTTCATAGTTTTCAGCAAGTGTTCCAAACGTCATAATGCTGGACATAAGTATTGCTAAGGGAAGGGCCATATTTACAATTCGGGCACTTGCGTATACCAACAATTGTAAAATGGTTAATGGGTCAATTCCTTTTCCAACTAAATCATCTAAATACACCCAAATGAATTGCATTTCGAAAATGAACATAGCAATTAAAAAGGTGATAATGAAAGGGCCAATGTAGGCCTTCAGGAGTAGTCGTGATATTTTAGGAAGTAGAGTCAAGGAAGCAAAAATACTGACTATATTGCCACCTCAAATCTGCAAAATGAAAAAACTATACTTTTTAGCAGCGCTGTTTGTTTCAGCGCAAGTAACGGCGCAAGAGCCTGCTGGATTCAGAGAGTCGAACGATTCTTTTAATACTCGATTGGAGCGTATTCAATTAGCCAACTTAACTGATGGTGAATTGTGGGCTATGGCCGATGAGTCGGATAAGAATGGCACTCTTCCTATTTACGGAAAGATTATCGAGTCTCCGATGGATGCTCAAACGGAAGGTACTTGGACCTATTTTCCAAATGGAGATAAAATGTGGCAATTGCGTGTTCACAGTCCGGGAGCATTGAGCATGGATGTATTTTTCAAACAATTGTATTTGCCAGAAGGCACGTCCTTGTTTGCATATACTGCAGATCGCGAGTGGTTTGTGGGGCCATACGATAGTGAGGAAAATTCAACATCGGGAAAATATCGCACGCCTGAGATTTTTGGAGATGATATGGTTTTGGAATATTACCAACCGTTCGAAGTGATGGAGCAACCCGTTTTGAATATTCGGGGCTTCGGACACTACTTTAGATTTATTCACGACGATCGTTTTGAACGCGCATCTGATCCTTGTGAAGTAGATGTAAAATGTCCGGAAGGAGATGAGTGGGCAGATGATATGCGAGCGGTTGTTAAATTGAGTATTCCTGCGGGAGGTGGCGTAGGCTTGTGTTCTGGTACACTGGTAAATAATACCTCTTACGATTGTAGAAAATTCGTTCTGACAGCGATGCACTGCACAGAGTCTTCGTCGACTTCTGATTTTGGAAATATTGTAGTCCGATTCAACTATCAGAAGAGCGCTTGCGGAACAGGAATTAGCGCATCTGCTCAGCAGAAGACGGGGACAACGCGTTTGGCGGATTCTGACGATGGAGGCGGGGCCTCTGGAAGTGATTTCTGTTTGTTGGAAATGACTCAGGCTATTCCTGCAACTTGGCCGGTTTATTATGCTGGATGGAACGCGAACACTTCTGCACCAACGGCATCAACATCTGGATGGAAGGCCATTTGCATTCACCACCCTGCTGGAGATGTGAAGAAAATCTCTACTGCAGGAACAGTTACTTCAGGAACATGGCAAACATCGGGACATCACTGGAAAGTAAACTGGATTCAAACTGTAACGAATTGGGGAGTAACAGAAGGTGGATCATCAGGATCACCGTTGTTTAACAAGGACCACCAAATTATTGGAACACTTACGGGCGGAGGTTCATTCTGTGATGCGCAAACAGCACCAGATTATTACGGTAAAATGGACAAGCACTTTACGAGCAATCCGAATCCAGCGAATGAAGACTTAGTAGATTGGCTAGACGCTGCAGGTACAGGTCTTTTGGCTATTGACGGATCTTATTCGGGAACAGCTGCGGCTCAACCATGCTTCGGTGTGGTTGGAGTGGAAGAAAGTGTTTCTTTCCAAGAGCTAACTATTTTCCCCACGCGTGTTGAAGATAGCTTCACCTTGAGATGTCCACGTTTCGATTTGTTGAAGGAAATTCGCATTTATACGCAAGATGGAAGGTTGGTTGAAAGTTTGAATTTAAATGCTTCTTCAACAACTATTTCTGCGAATGCATTTGCAAGTGGAATGTACTTCATTCAAGTGGTGAAGGAAGATGGTTCTTCCTTCAATAAGAAATTTGTGAAATTGTAATGTTGTTCGAGTCCTTTCCGAAATCGTGGAGCGCTTTGCTTCGAGAGGAGGCAAGAAAGGAATATTTATTTTTATTAGAAAAGAAGGTCGAGGAAGCTTATGCTTCCTCGATTTGTTTTCCACCTAAACAAAAAATCTTTGAGACATTCGCATTATGTAAGCCACAAGATTTACGAGTTGTGATTCTTGGACAAGATCCATATCACGGTGCAGGTGAGGCGCATGGCTTGGCTTTCAGTGTTCGTCAAGGGATAAAGACTCCACCATCCCTTCGAAACATATTCAAAGAGTTGGAAAGCGAATTCGAAATCGATTTAACACGAACCACCGACCTAACCTGCTGGGCAGAGCAAGGCGTCTTTTTGTTGAACAGTGTTTTAACCGTGGAAAAGAATAGGGCAGGCAGTCATTCGAAATGGGGGTGGGAAGAATTTACGAATGCCACCATTGAATTCATTTCGAAAGAAAACGCGCATGTTGTTTTTGTCTTGTGGGGTGATTATGCGCGGAAGAAAAAGAACTTGATTGACATGTCGAAACATGTTATTATTGAAAGCGCTCATCCTTCGCCGCTGTCCTCTTATCGTGGGTTTTTTGGATCGAAGCCTTTTTCGAAAGTGAATGCGCAGTTGAGAATATGGGGAATTGAATCTATTACTTGGTAGAGTTATTATTTTAAGAATTTTGCACAATTAGAAAGTAAAGAGGCATGCCTAAGGTAATATTTATCGGAAATGTTATGGCAAGCGCCATAGGGAGCAGCAAACCTTGATTTGATTGTGGAACGGAAATTTTCATGGCCGCAGGCACCGCAATGTAGGAAGCACTGGCTGCGAGAACTGCAAAAATGAATCGGTTTGAAACATCTGTAATTATCCCGTTGCTGAGAAATGCCACCAAACACCCATTTATTATTGGGACAATCAAGGCGAAAGCGAATGGAAACCAACCGGAGGAAAAGAATGATTTTAGTTTTTTTCCACTTGTTATTCCTAAATCAAGAAGGAAAATTGCAAGGAACCCTTTAAAGAGATCATTGGTGAAAGGCTTAATTCCTTCAGCTTGTTTGGCGCTAGCAAGATATCCAATGACAAGGCTCCCCAAAATAAGTAGTACGCTTCCGTTAGTGAAGGAGTGTTTAATTGCTGTTCGTTTTTGAATCCTTTCTTTATTATTTGTATTGAACAGGGAAATGAGTAAAAGTCCCATGATAATCGCTGGAGACTCCATTAAAGCCATTACCGCGACCATGTGTCCTGAAAAACTCAATTGTTGAGCTTCGAGAAAAGAGGAGGCTGTTACAAATGTTACAGCGCTAACAGACCCGTATGCGGCGGCTACAGCGCCAGCGTCGAATACATTTAGTTTAGTTTTAAGTATGAAAAAAGAATAGATTGGAATAAGAAGGGAAATGAGAATTCCGAAAATCAATGAAGTTCCAACTTCGCGTGTAAACGGCTCGTGCGACAGCTCTTGCCCTCCTTTGAATCCAATGGCAAATAATAAATAGAGGGATATGAACTTGGCGGAGTTTTCAGGTATGACAAGGTCACTTTTAAGTTGAACTGCGACAATTCCAAGAACGAAGAAAAGTAAGGCGGGGTTTGTTAAATTTTCAAGGAGTAGGTTTAGATTCATAGGTTCTATTTCACTCGTGAAATTTGATTTTCTGGTCAGTCGTTAATTATTGAAATTTTGATTTCCGAATGAATTTGAATTTTCTTGTTTGAAAATTCCGGTGTTTGAATAAAGGCGAGTGTTCGCTTGAGTTCTCTTTTTAATTCAGGAAGTCTTTCAATTGCAATTTCATCCTCGATGCTAAATCGCTCAAGGGAACTGAAGTTTTTCATTTGGTGAAATTGAATCTTTGTGGTGAAAATATTAGTCAGAATCTCCTTGGCTTGTTCTGAAGTGAATTCCCCTTTGATTAGTTCTACGGTCTCTTCTTGTTTCATTGTAAAAATTATTTCTTCTTTCGATTGCAAAAGTGGTGGTGTTTTGAATTATATTTTTATTTATGTTTGTTATAAAATACATAATTAATATTTATGAACTACACGTTGAATCAATTTCAAATTTTTAATAAAGTGGTCCAGTTAAGAAGCATTACGAAAGCAGCAGTTGAATTGAATTTGACTCAGCCTGCTGTCTCTATTCAATTGAAAAACTTCCAAGATCAGTTCGAAAGTCCATTGGTTGAAATAATAGGCAAGAAAGTCTATGTTACTGATTTTGGGTTAGAAGTTTCTGAACGAATAGAACAAATCTTAAATCAAGTTCAATCGATTTCAAATTTGAATAAAGAACAAAGTAAGCGGTTAACAGGAAAACTTAGAATTGCTGTAGTTTCTACGGGTAAATATGTTATGCCTTATTTTTTATCGGACTTCCTGAACGAAAATAAAGATGTTACACTCCTCATGGATGTTAATAATGGAGCGGGTGTAATTCAAAGTTTGAAGAATAACGAAATCGATTTAGCCTTGGTTTCGGTTTTACCTAACAAAGGAAATTTTGAGAGATTAGAGTTGTTACCCAATAATTTATACTTAGTTGGGAAAAACCCGATTAACAGAAAAAAGAAATCGGAAGATTTTTTTGACTATTCTCAATTTCCATTTATTTACAGAGAGAAAGGCTCGTCTACTCGTCAGACAATGGAGCGATTCATTGAGAAGAAGAAAATACAACCTGTGAAGAAGTTAGAACTAACTTCGAATGAAGCGGTTAAGCAAGCGGTCCTTGCTGGGTTAGGTTATTCAATCATGCCTGAGATTGGAATTCGTAATGAATTGACAAACGGTCTTCTGCATATAGTGCCCATTAAGGGACTTCCAATAAGCACATCTTGGCAATTGATTTGGTTGAAGGGAAAGCGACATACATCTGTTTCGAATTCATTTTTAAAGTATTTGATGAATGAAAAAGATTCAATAATAGAAGAACACTTCAAAATAAAGTAAGATAATTTTTCAAATTAACTATGAGATTCCAATGAGTGGTTATGAAATTTGCTTATACAACTTATTCATGAAAATGACGTGTGGAAAGCTTACACATGAAATGAAAATGAAGAAAATACCCCAAGCATTATAGGAGGTGCTTATTTCACTTTGTATCATTGGCCAGAGCATGAAGAAGAGAACAAGAATTAACCAAGCGCCAATATGAAACGGGAGGGAGTGGATCCAGATGTTTCGATTGTCAAGTTGTATGTGTTTCTTAAGATGTCCCCAACTAGTGATGCTGTGTTGACCAATGAAATAAGTTCCAAAAGCTATAAGGAGCGGAAGTTGACTTGAAAGTACAAGCCAACAAACGGTGAAAATCAAAGGCACGTTTCTTTTCCATACTGCAAAAAATATCCAAGGTGCAATTACAAAAGGAGAAATGGAAAATGGGAATTCTACCCCTGCTATATAACTTAATATTTCAGATGTTTCGATTTGGTGCGTTCCCAATATATAGAGAAGTAATGTACCTCCCCAGGGCAAGGTTAGAAAGTTAGAGATTGACCATTGTCGCACATCTGCCTGTCCAAAGTGCCAAGCAGAATAAGCTAGAAAGGTTATAAGCGCAAGAGTAGGTGCAAGAAACCACACGATTCCCATGCAGGCAATAAGCAGTAAATATTGACCAATGAATCGGGGTGCTTTTTTGTAATCCCACGTTTGGGATTCTATTAAATGATCAACAGCTCCATGCGGAAGCCCAACGCATATCATTCCAATGATTAGTGTGGTATAACCGACGATATTTCTTGTGTCAGGAAAGTTTGAAAGACAAAATAGTAATGAAACAAAACAGATGATAACAAATGGTCTGAATGCTTTGCTTTTTATAAAATAGAGAGACAATGCTCTCAGAAATATGCCAATGGGTAAACGACTGAAAATTTTGATGTCCTCGGGAATCGTTGTTTTCTCGTCCAGAAATTTCAGAATAAGTTTCGTTTCAACCTTTGCGAATAATCGTGAGAATATTTTTTTTCCATACGATGGCCAAAGGTGAAGGATAATAAGTAACAGCGAGTCATAAAATGCAAACCTACCCTTTGAAGCTTTTGCATGGTTTCGATTCGTTGAAAGGTTTAATTGTCCAAGCTGAATTCTTTCTGCAATTTCAACTGCTTGACCGTACATGTTTTTGAAGGCATATCCTGTACTAGGTTTCAGGCAGTAATTGCGTGCACCGAGATTTATTGTGTTTTCACCTCCGAGACTGTCGATTGAAGCGTTGCTCATAGGAATGCACCCTTGCTCAACAGCAATCTTTTTATAGGGCCCGAATTGATGTTTTAAATAGTCTGCAATTATTGCTTCGGCTTCTGTATTTGCTATGACTTCTTTCCCGAAACGGGTTACCTCAATAAGCGCAGTAGTGTCTGAAAATGGCAATACATAGACGAATTGTGTGAATTGGTTTTGTTCAATGTTGAAGTCCATCATGCGAAAAGATTCAACATCTAACTTATCATTAGGTAACTCAACAACCCATCCCACGAAGCTCTGAAGAAGGCTAGTTTGATTCCATTCAGTCTTTTTTAATACGGGCGTTCTTGAATCAAAGATGTATTTCCCGTATTTTTTATCCCCCTCTATCAACACAAAATTTCCCTGTTCGTCAGTTCGAGTTTCAGATACTTCGGCCCGAACAGTTTGAATATTGTGCTTTTGAATTATGTCATTCGCTTTTTCAATAATAATTGAATTAGGAATATGATTGTAAGAGGTTGGAGTTAGTTGTTCTTGCTGTCCATTATTTAGATGAATTTTGCACCAGGAGTGCTGTATGAGGGGGGCAAGATTTCTTTTGATTTCCCCGTTTTCGTCTGTCCAAAAGCAAAAGTTTTTTGAGCTTTTTGATTCGTGATTCGGTTCAACAATAACAATTCTTTTCGAATCTAAAAGATTTCGTCTTTCAAGTTCAATTAGCACAAGTGAAGCAGACGCTCCTTGTCCAGCAAAGATGTAATCGTATTGTTCTTCAGCGATCATTTTTTTGACGGTATATATCTGCTTTGAGGGATAGAACTTGACTAAAAGAAAAAGGGCGTAAGTTTTAATACTTACGCCCTTTCTAAATTCTATTTTTAGTAGAAGAGATTTACTTAATCTTCTTTACGCGACAACGCATAAATAACTAAACCAAATCCAATTTTGTTGATTGCATCAGCAATGTTGTAAACGATGTCCATTGCGTGTAATGCAGCCTTTGGATCTTCAACCAACTTAATTCCAAATAATCCACCTGGAGTTCCTAAGATGTAACCTAAAGGATAGATAGCCCATCCAACTAATACGAACCAAGCAAGAATACGAGTTGCTTTTGCAACTTGTGGACCTGCAGTTTCAGCCAATTTAGAAACTTCACCAAACCATACTAAGTATGCAATGTAGAAGTAAGCTGCTCCTGAAAGAACACCCCAAAGAACACTACCGTCTCTGTCTAAAACTTCTCCAACGTATCCAGTCACTAACATTACCAATGAAGCGAAGATTAACTTCCACAACAAAGAAATTTTAGCGCCTGCTTTTTTAGTGATTAAGTAAAACTCAACACACATCAATGGAACAGTAAGAATCCAGTCAACATATCTGAAGAATGTTGGTGACTCACCAGTCTCCAAGTTGTACCCTCTCATGTAGTAGTAGTGCACTGCTGCAATGAAAGTGATAAGACCCGAAACAAGAACAGACGTTCTCCACTTTGGAGAAGTGTTGTTCAATTCGAAAAAGAAGAAAACTGAAGCGGCCATCATAGCCATCGTTCCGATAAAGAACGTAAAAGCAACATAATTGTCACTTGCAATTGTACCCATGTGTTCCATAAAAAACGGTTTTAGTAAGGTTTTCCTACTCTTAAGGATTTTCGGTTTCTCCGCGTTTTTTTAAGTGATATCTGCCTCCACAACTAACTAAACAATTATACTATAAATTTGTTTAAACAACAAGAGTTTTAAAAAAAAAGGTGGTTTTTATTTTAAACTGATTCGCTTTTTGTTTTTTTTACACGTGCAATTTGTCTAAGTATATGAAATTGAGTTATGTAGATTTAAGTGAGCGAATAGAAAAGATTGACCCTATTGAGTATGGAAAATCGCGCAATTACTTGTCTGGAGCCGTAACTTATTTAGCTCCATATATATCTCGAGGAGTAATTAGTACCAAGCAGGTTTTTGATTCTATCTTGAAAAGGGGGTATGATGTTGATGAGATTGAAAGCTTTCTTAAGGAATTGGCTTGGAGAGACTATTGGCAGCAAATCTGGGTTGTGCGAGGTGCTGATATAAATTCTGACTTTCGAAATTCTCAACCTCGCTCCGAACGAAGTGGTGTGCCGATCAATATAATAAATGGACAAACCGGTATTGAAGCCATTGATAAAGGGATTGCCGAGTTTTATAAAACAGGATACTTACACAATCATATGCGCATGTACATTGCTTCATGCGCCACGAATCTCGGAAGATGCGCGTGGATTCAACCGGCGCAATGGATGTATTACCATTTGTTTGATGCCGATTGGGGAAGCAATGCGTTGAGTTGGCAATGGGTGTCTGGCGCGAAAAGTAATAAGCTCTATTTCGCCAATCAAGAAAACATCAATAAGTATTGCAACACCAATCAGACGAATACTTTTCTAGACGTTTCCTACGAAGAAATAGAAGCCCTCGGAATTCCAGATGAATTAAGTGATTTGGAAACGTTTCAATTGAAAACAAAACTTCCGAACACGTCCTTTCCAGCTATTCAGAATGGTGAAATGTGTTTCATTTATAATTTCTATAATCTCGATCCCCAATGGCGTAAAGATGAAGAAGGCGCTCGCATTCTTCTGTTGGAGCCTACCGTGTTTGAGAAGTATCCCGTTTCCGAAAAGAGTATTCAGTTTTGCATTGACCTTGCGATAGCGAACATTCCGAATATTCAAATTTTTGTCGGTGAGTTTCCAGATTTGCAAAGTGTTGCTGATGTGAATTTTATTTTTAAAGAGCACCCGTTGAATAATTATGAAGGAATGCAAGATGAACGTGATTGGATTTCTTCTGTTCAGGGAGAGTCCCCATCTTTTTTTGCGTTTTGGAAAAAAGTTAAAAAAGAGCTGAGATGAAAAAGTCGAATCTACTTTCTAAGATTTGTGCGGTATGCGGACTGCCTTATACTTGGCGAAAGAAGTGGGAGAAGAATTGGGAAGAAGTGAAGTATTGCAGTGAACGATGCAGAAGGTCGAAAGGAAAAACTTAGATGCCCCGCTAATTCAGCTTATAAAACTTCTTCCAACTGTTTTGCATGCTGCTCAACTTGGTGTTGGTTAAAATTTTCCCAACGCGGAGCAGACTCCGTTTTCTCGTGCAAAAACGACTTTAAATACTCACTGTAGTCATTGTGTATTTCATGAATCAGCTGAAGGATTTGGAAAAAGAATTCATCTAATCTGTTTGAATTGCTCAGTGAATCACGGCTATTCATAGGAATTTGAAACACATTCATGATTTCGTTTTTCTCGTATTCATTCATTTCTGATTTAAAACCTTGAGTAAGGGTTTTAAAAACGAGGTTGTTCCAAATTACATTATTCGAAGCCCATTCAACCTCATCTAGATGCTGCGCATGTTGTGAAATTAAAACTATCGCGCGCAATACCTCAGGAAGATAATCGGTAGGGAATTCATCGAAGCTTCGGAATTCGTATCCACTTTGATACAATTTTTCTCTATTAAAATCGAGCCCTACATCTGAAAGTAGTTCATAGTTGAGTTCTGATTCTATGCGATCTCGCCACCAAATGTTCTCTTCTTTTTTAAAGTCGAGTAATTCCCTAAAGTCATCAACAGGGTAGGTAAGTACCTTGCCTTTTGGCATTGACTTGTGGTAGGTGCCTACGCCAGTGTAGCGAGACATTGCATTGCGCATAGAGCCACCAGCGAACTTCTCTTCCATTCCAAATTTCTCGCTTATCACAGACATAATGTCGGGGCTACCCAGAGTTGCAATGAACAAGGGCTCGAACCATTGAAGCAAGTATATGGCTTTGTGATGGGCAAGATCGAATGCCGCATAATCAATAATTCGACTGTCTTCAGTTAACGTCGGAAGTGTAAAGTGAAAATGAAAGGTGCCGTTGTTGAATAGCACTAAGTTTTTTTGATTCGACATGAACATGTTTATCCCGATGTTGTATTCTGGATAAGTTAAATTCCCTGGAAGAATTTTTGCTTCGTTGAGCTTTTCAAGGAAAAGTTTCTTCGTTGCCTTTAGTTCATTAAAGGATTCTTGAATGGTCCTATTCTCATAATATTTCGTAACGAATTCTATGGTGTCTCCGTCGAAAATAATAGATCCCATGGGATTGTTCTTTTGCGTGAGCATGCTTTGAATTTGATGGGGTTGTTTTTCGAGAAATAATTCAAGAATTGATTTTCCAGAATAATCGGGGTTGTCTAATAATGGTGGCGCAGATTGTATTGTCTTGTGCTGAAAATGAACGTCCAGTTTTTCTAGGGAATGACTGTTCATCATTTGGCTAACGAGGTAGTTCTTTCCTGAGTTGAAGGCACGTGATAAAACCTTTTCAAGACAGCCTTCTTTGTAGCATTTCAGATAGTCTAGGCTATAACGTTCGCGACCCATTTTTTCTTGAATGAACTGTCCGGAAACAATAAGCGATTCTTCGAATTGCAAGTACGTTTCGTTCTCTAACCCAATGCCCCAGAAGTGTTTTTTGATTGGGTTATTTTTCATTCTTATTTGATCTTTTTGATATTTTTAAATTCTTGAAATTTCTGTGGAAGGGTAAAGAGAATTGTTCTGCCATTATTCGTGGTAATACAACACGAATGACGAATAGCGAATGTGGTTCCACCAGTCTCTTCTTTTACGTGCAAAATAGTTGTAGTTCAACTTCCCTGCCTGCGACTGCAAAGGGTATAGCACTTCTCCGTTTTCACGAAAGGCTTTTTTCTTTTCTGTTTCTGGAACAATTGGAACAATGTGTCCAGATAATCCCACTGTCTTTCTCTTTGCGCAAATCATTCCCACTCCGCCTTCTTCAGTTACTCGTCTTTGAATTTCAGTAAGTGAATTTATTCTTTCCCATCCAAAACTTTCTCCCCATACTTGAAACCAATCGTGAATGGCACTTGAATAAATGGGCTCAACAGTTTTATTGAAAATTGCTTTAACATCCTGACCGCTCTGCAGCTTCTCTATCGAATCGTCTGTCCACCATACAGTGGGAAGATAAACCTTCGCGAAATAACAGTAGTCATATGAGTATACATTGCAATAGGTGTCTTCAGGAGTTCGCTGATAGCGAATACTATTTTTAACGTCTAGCTTTCTAATTATGCGATGAAGACTTCTCTTCTTCGATTCAACACTTCTCAAATTACGATATGGAATAGTTTCATCGGATATTGGATGAAATTTCGCTCTGACTGAATCTAAATTAGACTGTGCGCTTGGCAACAATTCGGCTGGTTTTATAGCCCTGACCTTTGAGACAACTTCCAATTTTGAAACTAGACTTTTAGTTTCGTTCACTTCTTTCATCAGGTTATTTTTTGCGAAAATAGGTATAAATGTGCGAAGCACTGATGCCTGCGGCGAATGTCTGCGACGAATGTTTTCAACGAATGCTTCGCGATTATGATATAAAAGGTAAATGAGGTTAAGATCAATCGGGTCGAAATATCTTTCGACCTTAGGTTAAGAGAAGAGTGGTTAAGAAAAGGTAAGAGGGGGTAAGATTAGAAGGAGCCGGTAAGGATTGCAAGAAGAGCATCGGGTATTAGCCCGTCGACGGTTAGTATGCAATCGAAATAGTTGGTTGAATTGCCGCGATAGACTTTCGATCTGTCAATGTTTGTAAGACAATCGAAATAGCTTGTGGAATTTCCCTTGTATACCTTACCACCTTCAAGAGTATAGAGGCAATCGAAATACGACGTGGAATTTCCTAAATAAATTTTACCATCTTCTATGATGTAGAGGCAGTCGAAGTAACTGGTTGAATTTCCTCTGTAAATTTTATTTCCAGATACAGTGAGTACACATTCGAAATAACTTGTAGAATTTCCTTTGTAGACTTTATCCTCTTTGTACGTATATAGACAATCGAAATAATTAGTTGAATTCCCTCTATAGATTTTCGTTTGCGCAAATAGCCCAAAAGCTATCAGCAGTATAAGTAAGGTGGATAGTATCTTTTTCATTTTGATAAATTACGAAACGAAGTTCCAACTATGAAATAGGAATTACGTAGTAGGAATAAAATCTTCGATTTTCCAATTACGAAGTTCTTAGTCTTCCATCAAACGCTTCGCAGCAGCGATAATATTCTTCGACTTCAATCCGTATTTCTCCATCAACTGATCTGGCGTTCCGCTTTCGCCGAAGCTGTCGTTCACTCCAATGAATTCCATTAAAGAAGGTGCTTGTTTCGCTAATACTTGTGCAACCAAACCTCCCAATCCGCCATTGATCATATGCTCCTCACAAGTAATCACTTTCCCAGTTTTCATTGCGCTGCGCACGATTGCTTCTTCATCGAGTGGCTTAATGGTGTGAATGTTAATCAAGTCAACCGATATTCCTTCAGCTTCCAATTCACGCGCTGCTTCAACAGCTTCCCAAACAAGATGTCCGGTTGCAATAATGGTCACGTCGTTTCCTTCGTGAATGTGCCACGCTTTTCCAATTTCGAAATTCTGATCAACAGCAGTGAAGTTAGTAACCTTGGGTCTGCCGAAGCGCAAATAAACTGGACCGTGATGATCAGCGATAGCTAGGGTGGCAGCTTTTGTCTGATTGTAATCGCAAGGATTAATAACAGTCATGCCCGGAAGCATACTCATCATGCCAATATCTTCTAGAATCTGATGCGTTGCACCGTCTTCACCTAGGGTTAGTCCGGCGTGCGATGCACAAATTTTAACGTTTTTATCGCTGTATGCAATGCTTTGTCTAATCTGATCGTAAACTCTTCCGGTAGAAAAGTTCGCGAATGTTCCTGTGAAAGGAATGTATCCGCCAATAGTCATTCCAGCAGCAACACCCATCATGTTTGCTTCTGCAATTCCAACTTGAAAAAAACGTTCAGGAAAATCTTTCTTGAAAGCGTCCATTTTCAATGAGCCAATTAAGTCGGCACACAATGCCACAACTTTAGGATTTTTTTGACCTAATTCATGAAGTCCGGCACCAAAGCCAGATCGAGTGTCGTTTGCGGGTGATAAATCGAATTCTAGCATGTCTCTTAAATTAATAGTCGCCTAATGTTTCTTCTAACTGTCCCAATGCATTTGCCAATTGCTCATCGTTCGGAGCAACACCATGCCACTTGTGGGTGCCTTCCATGAAGTCTACACCTTTACCCATGCTAGTTGTCATGAGAATCATAATCGGATATCCGTTTCCGGTTAAACTCTTCGCTTCATCAATTGTAGCGTTGAGTTGCTCTAGGTCGTGTCCGTTTGTTTCCAACACTTTCCAACCGAAGGCTTCGAATTTCGCACGAAGATTTCCCAAAGACATAACCGCCTCTGTTGGGCCATCGATTTGCTGTCCGTTTACATCTACTGTGCTAATGATATTGTCGATTTTGTGATGCGCGCAGTACATAGCCGCTTCCCAAATTTGTCCTTCTTGTAATTCTCCATCTCCGTGAAGGGTGAATACAAGTTTAGGATCGTTGTTTAATTTTTTGGCTTGCGCTGCGCCAGCAGCTGCGCTCATGCCTTGACCAAGAGAACCGCTAGCAATGCGCACTCCAGGAAGGCTGTCGTGCGTGGTAGGGTGTCCTTGTAGGCGTGTGTTAATCTTTCTGAACGTTGCCAATTCAGCAACATCGAAGTATCCAGAACGAGCCAATACGGAATAGAAAACGGGAGAGATATGTCCGTTGCTCAAGAAGAAGAGGTCCTCACCTTGGCCGTTCATGTTCCAGCTTGTTGGGTTAATTGTCATGTGACGGAAATAAAGACTCACCAAGAAATCGGTGCAGCCTAAACTTCCTCCCGGGTGTCCGCTGTTAACAGCGTGGACCATTCGCACGATGTCACGTCTCACTTGAGAGGCTATTCGCGAAAGTTCTTGATTAGAAACCATTGAAGATTTTTTTTGCGAAAGTAGTTTTTAATTTAGGTTGAAAAGGGATGTGTTTGTTCTTTGTGGAAAAGTGAACACTTGCCTTTATCTTTGCAGCCTAATTCAAAAATCATGGCGTTAAAGTGCGGTATTGTAGGTCTTCCAAATGTTGGGAAGTCAACGTTGTTCAATTGTTTGTCGAACGCGAAAGCTCAAGCAGCTAATTTTCCGTTTTGTACCATTGAACCAAACGTGGGAACGATTACTGTTCCAGACGAGCGCATGACGCAGATTGCAGAGTTAATTACTCCTGAACGCATTGTTCCTACAACTATTGAGATTGTTGACATTGCCGGTTTGGTTAAAGGTGCTTCGAAAGGAGAAGGATTGGGAAATAAGTTCTTAGCGAACATTCGCGAAACAGATGCTATCATTCACGTTTTGCGTTGTTTCGATGATCCGAATGTGGTTCACGTAGACGGATCTGTAAATCCGCTTCGCGACAAAGAAATTATAGACATTGAATTGCAATTGAAAGATTTGGAAGCAGTTGAAGCGCGTATTGCGAAAGTTCAACGCGCGGCGAAAGCAGGGGATTCAACCGCTAAGAAACAATTCGATTACTTAGAGCGCTTGAAAGCTGCTTTAGAACAAGGAAAGAGCGCGCGTACCGAGCAACCCGAAAACGACGAGCAAATCATTCTTCTTCGTGAATTACAATTACTAACGGCGAAGCCTGTTTTGTATTTGTGCAACGTAGACGAAGGTTCTGTGGTAAACGGAAACGCATATGTTGAGCAAGTAAGAGAAGGAGTGAAGGATGAGAATGCAGAGGTATTAGTAATAGGAGCTGCAATTGAAGCAGATATTGCTTCTCTGGATACATACGACGAACGCCAAATGTTCTTGCAAGATTTAGGTCTTGATGAACCAGGCGTTTCGAAATTGATCAAAGCAGCATACCGCTTGTTGAATTTGAAAACGTATTTCACTGCTGGTGTGAAGGAAGTTCGTGCTTGGACCATCTATGAAGGATATACCGCTCCGCAAGCAGCAGGTGTGATTCACACCGATTTCGAAAAAGGGTTCATCCGTGCTGAGGTAATTAAGTTGGCAGATTTCTTAAGCTTTAAATCTGAAGCAGCTGTTAAAGAAGCCGGTAAGATGTCGGTTGAAGGGAAGGAATATGTGGTGCAAGACGGAGACATCATGCACTTCCGTTTCAATGTGTAAAATTCAAATCACAATAATTGCAGTGTCCGTGCTTCTTTTGGAAGCATGCGCGTCTGTGTCTTCTATTCAACAAGAAATAACCAACACCATGCATTCGCAACAGAAGGCTTGGAACATGGGCGATCTAGTTGGATTCATGAACGGCTATTGGGAAAGTGATTCACTTCGTTTTTTAGGAAAAGATGGTGTTACGTTGGGTTGGAAATCTTCGTTGGAAAGATACCAACGGGCTTATCCTTCAAAAGAAAAGATGGGGACATTGAAATTCGATGAACTTAGAATTGAAGTCTTGAATGGAAAGAACGCATACGTTGATGGGCGCTGGAATTTATTTCGAAGCGCAGATACATTAAGCGGACATTTTACGTTGCTTTGGAAACGAATCAATGGAAGATGGGTTATTGTAAGTGACCATTCCAGTTAAAATTATTTATGCAAATCTCACTCACTGTTTTATTGTGTCTTGCAACGGGCATAGTCTCTTGGCAAGCGCTTTCGAATTCGGAACTCTTGTCGAAATTGTCTCTTTCACCTTATCGTGTGAAGCACAACAAAGAGATTTATAGAATTTGGTCGCACACACTTGTGCATGCAGACATGGGCCATCTGTTTTTCAATTTATTTGCTCTTTTTAGTTTTGGAAGAGCGGTGGAGCATTACATGCCACCCGCTCTCTTTGCCTTATTATATCTGGGAGCTGCTGCTTTTGCAACCTTACCGGCCTTGAAGAAACACGGCGACAATATGTACTACACAAGTGTTGGTGCTTCTGGAGCGGTAAGCGCTGTCATGATGCTTTACATGTTCATGTTCCCCACTTCTGAGTTATTGTTTTTCTTCATTTTACCACTACCAGGATGGGCGGCAATTATTCTCTTTTTCGGATTGGAATATTACATGAATAAAAAAATGAATACAGCCATAGCACACGACGCGCATTTGGCGGGAGCTGCCTTTGGTATTGCGTTTTTATTGGTGTGGAAGCCGCAAGAATTCCTCGATTTCTTTGTCGTGGTTTTTAATTCAATCGTTCATTAAGTCATGATACCAGGAGCGAACTTCAGAATGAAAAGCGGAATCAGTTGGTGGATATTCGGACCGGTGCTGGCTATCTTCATGGTAACAGGATTTTTAACCGTTCGAGATTCGTTGATTATGTTGGCGTTGTATGTCCCTCTAAGTGCCTTCATTCTCTCAATCGTTTTCAATACGCATTACACCATTACTACAGATGGAAAGTTGAAGGTGTTTTGTGGAATCTTTCCTTTTCCAACAATAGATGTTTCAGACATCACACATTTCAAATACACAAGTAATCCAATTAGCTCTCCAGCCGCTTCATTGAAGCGTTTGGCCCTTTATCACAACGGTAGAATTTTAGTGATTATTAGTCCGCAAGACAGAGCTGTTTTTGTTGAAGTGTTAAGACAGCACAACCCTTCTTTGCAACAGAAGTAATATTTGTTCGGAAATCCGTTCTACAAGGGTTATTTTTGTGCTATTGGAAACGCCCGAGGAAATAGTTATTCAACCTAAGAAAAAGCGAAAGAGAAGATTTCTCTGGCTTTTAACTATTCCAGTGTTTTTAATTGTAGTCATTTTATCACTTCAAATACATGCGGTTCAAACATGGGGCGGACATCGTTTGGCTTCCTATCTTTCTTCAGAATGGAATCGTAAAGTTGAGATCAATCGCATTCGAATTGACTTGTGGGCGCGAGTTGTTTTAGATGGTTTATATATTGAAGACCACAAGGGTGATACCTTACTTTACGCGAAGGAATTACACATGGCAACTTATTCCTTTTCTTCAAGCTATTCTCGGTTCGAATCGCAGAGTATTTCACTGCTTGAACCCAACATAGAGTTCAAGCGCTATGCCGGAGAAGCAGATTGGAATTATCAATTCCTTTCCGATTATTTTTCTAGCGACGAACCGGTTGATACCACGAGCACTTTCAGCATGTGGGTGGGGAAGTTGAATATTGAAAATGGAAAATTCGTCTACTTCGATTATACACTTCCCCTTGCAGAAGAAGGTACATTCCACGAAGAACAACTTGCCATTTCTAATTTTTCAACGGCAATTGAAAATTTCGAAATGAAAGGGGAGGTCATTCAGGCGAACATTGAATCATTGAAGTTCAAAGAAAGATCTGGATTGAATGTGGAGAATCTACATGCTCATTTTCGAATGGAAAGCAACGCCATTCAAATCACAGAGCTTGATGCCGATTTGGGTGAAACGCATTTGGTTGGAGACTTAGGCATTTATGCCCCGAACGAAGAGGCTTGGAGCGACTTTAACAATAAGGTTAAATGGGATATTCATTTTAAGCCAACGGAATTGGTCTTAAATGATCTTTCCGTCTTCAGCAATGATTTGAAAGGTTTCGATAATGTATTGACATTGGAAGGAG
>JBILTF010000023.1:0-29221 GCA_044371675.1 Flavobacteriales bacterium | reverse complement strand
GTGTTATTCATTTGGCCGCTGAGTCGCATGTAGATCGCAGCATTTCAAACCCCATGGAATTCGTGCAAACAAATGTAGTGGGCACCGTTACTCTGCTAAACGCAGCTGTTGCCCATTGGAAAAATAATTTTGAAGGGAAACGTTTTTACCATGTTTCTACCGACGAGGTATACGGAGAGTTGCACAACCCCGAAGACTTCTTTACCGAAGAAACTTCATACGACCCTCGTTCACCGTATTCCGCTTCCAAAGCGGCTTCTGATCATTTTGTTCGTGCCTATGGAAACACCTACGGACTTCCGATTGTGATAAGTAATTGTTCAAACAATTACGGCCCAAATCACTTTCCAGAAAAATTAATTCCACTCATCATTCACAACATTATTCATAACAAACCTCTTCCCGTTTACGGAAAAGGCGAGAATGTGCGTGATTGGTTGTACGTAGAAGATCATGCTCGCGCAATTGAGGCTATTTTTCACAAAGGAAAAACGGGAGAGACCTATAACATAGGTGGATTCAACGAATGGAAGAATATTGATGTTGTAAAATTGCTTTGTAAGATTTTAGACCGAAAATTAAATCGCACGGATGGCGAGTCAGAAAAGCTCATTCAATTTGTCACCGATCGTGCTGGACACGATTTACGTTACGCAATAGATTCAACAAAGATCACGAATGCATTGGGATGGAAACCTTCGTTACAATTCGAAGAAGGCATTGAAAAAACAGTCGACTGGTATTTGAACAATTCCGAATGGTTGAACAACGTAACTTCGGGGAACTATCAGAATTATTACAACAGCATGTACGCGAACAGATAAGCTTATGAAAGGAATTATTCTCGCCGGCGGTTCCGGTACACGTCTTCATCCGCTTACACTTGCTGTAAGCAAGCAGCTCATGCCGGTGTACGACAAGCCCATGATTTACTATCCGCTTTCTGTTCTTATGTTAGCGGGTATTCGCGAGATCTTAATTATTTCTACTCCACACGATTTACCTGGATTCAGAAAATTATTAGACGATGGATCTCAATTGGGCTGCACATTTGAATATGCCGAACAACTGGAGCCCAATGGACTGGCTCAGGCATTTGTCATTGGAGAAAAATTTATTGGAAAAGAAAAAGTCGCTTTAATTCTTGGCGACAATATTTTTTATGCAAGTGGTTTAAGTCAGTTGCTGCAATCAAGCACAGAGGTCGAAGGAGGGAAGGTATTTGCGTATCACGTGAATGATCCTGAGCGATACGGGGTGGTGGAATTCGACGAAAACGGAAAGGTTATTTCCATTGAAGAAAAGCCTTCACAACCAAAAAGCAATTACGCTGTTCCAGGCTTGTATTTCTACGATAACTCCGTAGTAGAAATTGCGAAAAACTTGAAACCATCTGCGCGTGGAGAATATGAGATTACCGATGTGAATCAAGAATACTTGAAACGCGGACAACTCACAGTAAGTGTTTTCAATCGCGGGACGACGTGGTTAGATACAGGAACTTTCGCATCACTTATGCAAGCTGGACAGTTCGTTCAAGTCATGGAAGAAAGACAAGGACAGAAGATTTCTTGCGTTGAGGAGATTGCTTATCGCATGGGGTATATTTCGAAAGAGCAGTTAATTGCGCTTGCTCAGCCGCTGGTGAAGAGTGGGTATGGCTCTTATCTTTTAGGACTATTGAAATAAATACCTTCGGTGTATTAATTCAAAAGCTCTTCCTTAATAATTTCAATCTTCTTCATCAGTTCATTCTGAACGGATGAAATTTCTTCTGAAGAAGAAATCTCTTTGCGCAAAGAAAAGTAAAACTTAATCTTCGGCTCAGTCCCACTCGGGCGAGCGCTGATCTTGCTGCCGTCGGTGAGAATGAATTGTAAGACGTCTGAGCTAGGGTAGGGAAGAGTAGTTACTTCACCCCAAATCATGTTTTTACAGGTACCTGCTTTCACATCGTGAAGCTCGGCAAGTGCTACTCCGCCAAGGGTTTGAGGAGGCGTGTTGCGTAAGCGCGACATCATGCTCTGAATCTGTGCAACCCCATCTATTCCCTTCAAAGTAATACTCACCAACTCTTCCTGGAACACTCCGTGTTGCATGTAAAGGTCTTTCAACATTCCCCACATCGTTGTTCCTTTGCTCTTCGCATAAGCCGCAATCTCTGCAAACTGAACTGCCGACAACGCAGCGTCTTTGTCGCGAACAAAATCGCTGACCAAATAGCCGTAACTCTCTTCGCCTCCAGCTACGAAATTCTCTTTTCCTTCTTTCTCTTTGATTAATCCCGCTATAAACTTGAATCCTGTAAGCGTGTCGTAACAAGGCACATCGAATGACTGCGCAATACGTGCAATCAATTCAGTGGTGACAATCGTCTTTCCAATAAACGGATGCTCAGGTAATTTTCCTTTTTCCTTTCCAACCAACAAACGGTAATACACCAGCAAGCTTCCCGCCTGATTTCCATTTATTAAAACCAATTCATTTTGATCATTTCGTACTGCTAGTCCAACACGATCAGTATCTGGATCAGTTCCTAATACCAATTCAGCATGGACCTTCTCTCCCAATTCCAACGCCATCTTCATGGCAGACTTCTCCTCCGGATTTGGCGACTCCACTGTCGGAAAATTCCCATCGGGCACCGCCTGCTCTTCCACCACACTCACATTCGAGAATCCCAACGCCGCCAACGTCTTCGGCACCAACGTTATTCCCGATCCGTGTATAGAAGTGTACACAATGGAGATATCACTTTCACTCTTCACAGCCTCTTCCGAAAGCGTTAATCCACGAACGAGTTCTAAATATTTTTCTTCTACATAAGACGGAACTTCAAGCACATCTCCCTTCTTTCCGAAGGAATCTTTCGAAGAATCTGTGCCGGTCATAGCAATTTTCACCTCGGTGATTATCCCCCCATCATGCGGCGGCAAAATCTGCCCGCCATCGCTCCAATAAACTTTATATCCGTTGTACTCTTTCGGATTGTGCGAAGCGGTGATAACGATACCCGCCGTACAATTCAATTCACGAACGGTGAACGATAACAACGGGGTTGGACGCAATTCAGAATACAAGTAAACACGAATGCCATTTTCTGCCAGAATATCTGCAGCAATTTGCGCGAAGGAACTCGCGTTATTCCTCGAATCATAAGCAATCGCCACCGAACCTTCTCCTCCCACTTGCGCATGGTGTTTCAAAATATAATTCGCCAAACCTTGCGTAGCCATTCCCACGGTATACTTGTTCATACGCATGCTTCCCACACCCATCACACCGCGCAATCCCCCCGTCCCAAACTCTAAATCGGAATAAAATGAATCGATAAACAACTTCTCATCTTCACGCTCCATGCGCTCAATCTCGTTGCGCGTCTCTTCATCTAAATCATATGTTTTCCAAAGTCTAGCTTTTTCTTTTGCGGATTCTAAGGGGGTCATTTCTTCTTTGTTTGAAACAAATATAATCACACAACACGTTGTGATGACCGCGTAGCGGATGACGGCGAAGCCGATGACACCGGAGGTGATGACGGCAAGGCCGATGACCCTTTTGGATGACACAACACGTTGTGATGACCCTTCGGGATGACACATTTCATGTGATGACGAACAAGTTCCATGACCGCTTCGCGGAGCGTCATCACGGAGCGTCATCCGGAACGGTCATCCCGCAGGGTCATCACATGCAATGTGTCATCGGCTTCGCCGTCATCACTCGAAGAGTGTATTATCTTCGCCGAATGGTCTTCTCCTCTGCCATCTTCCTCACCATCTTCCTCCCAGCCTTCCTGCTGCTGTATTGGATATGCCCGAAGAAATTGAAGAATCCATTCCTATTGTTGTCAAGTGTGTTCTTCTACGCGTGGGGTGCGCCGAAATTTATTTTTGTTATTGTTGGAACCACCCTTATCGATTTTTTCTTGGTGGGAAGAATGGATCGAAGCAAGAACGAGAACGAGCGAAAAGCAATATTGGTATTTTCAGTCGTCATGAACCTCGGGCTGCTCGTGTATTTCAAATACATGAACTTCTTCATTGAGAATGTCAATGTAGCCATGAAGGGCGTTGGACTTGAAAGCAGTATTCCATGGACGAAGCTCGTACTTCCGATAGGAATTTCATTCTACACCTTTGAAACGCTCACCTATGTGGTAGATGTTTTTCGAAGAGTGCATAAGCCGCTCAAGAACTTCTGGGACTATCAGTTGTACATCATACTTTTTCCGAAATTAATTGCTGGTCCGATTATAAGGTACCACGACATTGCCGATCAAATTCCCGATCGTTCGAAGACCGAAAACAGTACCGAACGTTTGCTCGGTTTTTACAGATTTTGTATTGGATTAGGAAAAAAGGTTCTCATAGCAAATGCCCTAGCCGCCTTTGCAGACAGTATTTACGGGAATGCCGAAACAGGCATGGGTGCCCTAGATCCGAATACGCTTTCCATGGGAGCCGCGTGGTTGGCAGCACTGTCTTACACGTTTCAAATCTATTTCGACTTCAGTGGTTATTCCGACATGGCTATTGGTATTGGACGAATGGTTGGATTCAAATTCCCGGAGAATTTCAATAACCCATATGTCTCTCAAAATATCACAGAATTTTGGCGACGTTGGCACATGACTTTGGGCGGTTGGATGCGCAACTACCTCTACATTCCATTGGGTGGAAATAAGGTGGGAAAAGGAAGATTGTACTTCAACCTTTGGTTGGTCTTTTTACTTTCCGGACTGTGGCACGGAGCTTCTTGGAACTACATCATCTGGGGCGCTTGGCACGGATTGTTCCTGGTCTTGGAACGTGCGTTTTTAATCCGTTGGTTTGGTTCAATAGGAAAAATTACACGCGTAGCTTTCACCTTTGTCGTGGTGGTTATCGGATGGGTGTTTTTCCGCGTGGAAGATCTGCACATGGCATGGGGATATGTTAGAGCGATGTTCTCATTCAGTGGAAATGTAACGGTAAAAATTGATTCCGAATGGATGCTCATTGCAGCCTTGGCGACATTGTTTTCATTCTTTTTGCTTCTTCCGAAAACAACGAAATTTCAAGATGCTTTATTTGGCCAGCGAGCAATTGGAAACGCCGGACATCTAGCATTGACAGTTGTTTCAGCAGCGCTCTTTGTTTTGTCGTTAAGTTACATCACGGCAAGCGGATTTAACCCCTTCATTTATTTCCGATTCTAATGAAGAACAATCGCTTCCATACCGTCTTGTTCTCGATTGTTCTGATTGGAATGTTTCTTCCGATGATTCAAATGGTGAAACCGTTTGCTGAAGTCGGACATCTTTTCGGTTCCATTGTTCCAACGAAAAAAGATTCTTTAACCACTGAAACGTGGTTCAACGGAACCTATCAAGAAAACAGAAACGCCTACATCAACGAGCAATTTGGATTTCGCAACACTGCCGTTCGTATTCACAATCAGATAGCTTTTTCACTTTTCAGAAAGGCAAAGGCCAATGGGGTAATTATTGGGAAGGAAGATTATTTGTATGAGATTAAATACATCAATGCCTTTCGTGGTGCGGAAGAAGTAAGTCAAGCGAAAGTCGATTCGAATTTATTTATGTTGAAGGCCATTCAATTGAAACTGAAGGAAAGAGGCGTTGAATTAGTCGTGGTCATGAATCCTGGAAAAGCTTCGTTTTATCCGGAATACATTCCCGATGAATTTCCGATTGTTTCAGACAGGAGTTATTATTCGGAATATCAGAAAGGCTTGGAATCACAGGGCATTCAGCATATAGATTTCGGAAAGTGGTTTCGTGAAATGAAAGGAAAAACAGTTGCACCATTGTTTCCAAAAACCGGTATTCATTGGAGTCAATATGGAGCTACGCTTGTGGCGGATTCTTTGGTGAACTATTGCATAAAACTTTTCGGAAGGGACATGAATGAGTTTGGGTGGGACAAGAGAAATCTTCCGTTGAGCACCACCATGGAAAGTGTAGACGACGACATTGGTTTGGGAATGAATTTATACTGGCCCATAGATGTTCTTCCAATGGCTTATCCGCGTGTGGGTTTGAACGATAAGTACGGCGTGTCGTTTGGAAACAGTGGCATTCAGCCGAAGGTGGCGGTCATTTCCGACAGTTATTTTTTCAACCTGCTGCAATTACCATGGGCACCGAATATTTTTTCTGAATTGAATTTTTATTTTTATAACAAACAGTTGCATCATCTGCCGGGTGGTGCAACTACGACTGCAGATTTGCTGCCTCAAATGCAAGATATTGAGAAGTCGAAGATTGTGTTTTTAATGGCAACTGAATGCAATATGGATAAGCTCGGTTGGGGATTTATTTCCAGCGCCTACAAGTATTTCGTAATAGGTGAAAGTAAAATTTCGTATGAATCGCTTGTTCTAAAATTCAAGAATAATATCCTTTCTGAAGGAGCATGGACAAAGGCTATTGCCGAAAAAGCCAATCAGAACGGCGTTCCCCTCGATACCATGATCATGCGTGATGCGCGGTACATGGCGGAAATGGAATATTCGGGCGGAAATTAGAATTTGCCTAGCGCCTGTTGTATTTTCGCGAAGCAAATGAAACTGGTAATCATTCCCACCTATAACGAATGCGAGAACATTGTTGAAATGATTCACGCTGTATTGGATCAGCCCCAAGGGTTCCATTTGCTTGTTGTTGACGATGGCTCTCCGGATGGGACAGCGCAGTTGGTGAAAGACAAACAAACCGAATTTTCTGGAAGATTACACATCCTCGAGCGAAGCGGAAAGCTTGGTTTAGGAACGGCTTACATAGCGGGATTCAAATGGGGGTTGGCGAATAATTACGAATACATCTTTGAAATGGATTGCGATTTTTCTCACAATCCGAAAGACCTTCCTCGTCTGCTTGAAGCCTGTGAAAAGAATAAGGGCGTTGCTGCAGGTTCTCGATATGTGAAGGGCGGAGGCACGGTAGATTGGCCTTTTCACCGCAGGGTCATTAGCAAAGGCGGAAGTATTTATGTGAATCTGATTTTGGGATTAGGCGTGAAAGACAGTACGGGCGGATTTGTTTGTTACCACCGCGATGTTCTTTCCAAAATGAATTTAGACGGCATACAATTCATAGGTTATGCCTTTCAAATTGAAATGAAATACAAGGCGAAGCGTCTTGGTTTTAAAATAGCGGAAGTTCCTATTCTCTTCGCCGATCGTGTGAAAGGAACAAGCAAGATGAGTTTGAATATTTTTCACGAAGCATTCTTTGGCGTATTGAAAATGCGCTTTCAAAAAATCTAATCACTATGCAAGTCATAAAAAATGTCACGGTTGTTAACGAAGGAAAACAGACCGTTAGCGACGTATGGATCAACGGTTCGAAAATCGCTCATGTTGTAGCTGTTGGCACGATCGATTACAACAACGCAGATTCCATTGTTGACGGTACCGGAAAGCATTTGTTCCCGGGATTAATCGACGATCAGGTTCACTTCAGAGAACCGGGATTGACGCATAAAGGAGATTTGACCACAGAATCGGCAGCAGCAGCAGCGGGTGGCGTAACCTCATATATGGAAATGCCGAACACCAGTCCGAGTGCAACCACACTTGAATTGTTGGAAAAGAAGTTCAAACGCGCGGAAGAAGTATCAACGGTGAATTACAATTTCTTCATGGGAGCCACGCCCGAGAACGCCGATATTTTAGCGCAGGTGAATCCGAAGGAAGTGTGTGGAGTGAAAATATTCATGGGATCTTCAACCGGAAATTTATTGGTGGAAAAGCGCGAAGCTTTAGAGATTATTTTTTCTAAAGTGAAAACGCTTATCGCCACGCATTGCGAAGATGACGGCATTATCAAAAGAAATTTGGAAGCCTTGCAAGCAACAGGAAAAACGTTGACTGCCTCCGATCATCCTGTTATTCGCAACGCCGAAGGATGTTACGCTTCCAGTTCTATGGCTGTTGAGTTGGCGAAGAAGCACGATGCGCGTTTGCATATTCTTCATATTAGCACCGCGAAGGAATTAGAGTTGTTTACAAACGCCATTCCGATGAAGGACAAGCGCATCACAGCGGAAGCGTGTATTCATCACCTGTGGTTCACGGAAGAAGATTACGCTACGAAAGGCAATTACATTAAGTGGAATCCGGCAGTGAAATCATTCAACGACCGAATGAACATTCGGGAGGCGGTGAACGATGGAAGAATTGACGTCATTGCCACCGACCACGCTCCGCATACCATTGAAGAGAAGGAACAAGAACTATTGAAAGCACCAAGCGGCGGACCTCTTGTTCAACACAGCTTGCAAGCATTAATAGACCTTCACAGACAAGGTGTTTTCACCCTAGAAAAAATTGTGGAAAAGGCAGCTCATGCCGTTGCCGAAATGTTTCAAATCGATGGACGCGGTTACATTCGCGAAGGCTACTTCGCCGACTTCGTCATGGTAGATCTATCTTCTCCGTATACTGTTACCAAAGAAAATCTCTTATACAAATGCGGATGGTCTCCCTTCGAAGGACACACGTTTTCCAGCACCATCGTTTCCACCTGGTGCAACGGGAAGTTGGTGTTTGAGAATGGGAAGCTTACGGGTACTAAAAGTGGGGAAGCTTTGAGATTTGAGCGGTAATATCCGAACGAGTTCGGATCAATCAACTTTGTTGATCAATCGCTATGCGATCAATTGCTTTGCAGTCAATCCTGCGGATGCAGTTTATCGCGAAGCGTTTGATACGAGGTATTGATTTCGAAGAAATTGATCACCGCAGGTGATTGATACGTAGTATTGATCAACGAAGTTGATTGATTGTCTCCGACAATGGATCACGCAGTGATTTATCCGAAGGATTGATAACGTGGTGATATAAGTTACAAACCGTCCCATCATAATCGCTCACCTTCGCAGAAAATATAATACTATGAAAAAGAACATGGGAAATTTCGATCGCGGAATGCGAGTGGTGGCAGCAATCGTTTTTGCGTATTTGTTTTTCACTGATGCGGTTTCAGGATTTTTAGGAAACACCTTACTAGTTCTTGGTGCAGTATTCTTATTGACTAGTCTTGTTTCTTTTTGCCCATTGTATTCCCCTTTCGGGATCAACACGTGCGAGAAAAAATGAATTTCATTAAAAAACATCGAAAAGAATTCATAGCCATTGCTATCGGTTCTTTTGCCGGTTGGGCATATTACTACTTCGTGGGCTGCTCTTCAGGAGGCTGCATGATCAGTAGTAATCCGTACATCAGCATTCCCTACGGAGGATTTTTGGGATATCTCTTTTTTGGAAGTTTTCTTAAGTCGAAAGAAGTAATCAACGAAGTTGATTGATCGCGCAGCGATTGATTCGTAGAATTGATCCACCGGATTATTGTATTTTCGCGCTCATGAAAAACCTCTTCCTCACATTTTCCTTCATCCTCTTCACCCTCTTTTCCTTCGCGCAAACAACAACCGTTACCGGAGTGGTAATGGGAGTGGATCAAGGAAAGAGCGAGGCTTTGGCTTTCGTGAGTGTGAGTCTGCACGCCACGGCAGATAGCCTTTTACTAATGGCGACGGCTTCGGACAACACAGGAAATTTCAGTTTGGAAATAGCAAGTGCCGATTCAGTATTGGTGTATTTCAACATCATCGGTTTCAAACCGATGTGGAAGAAAATTAGCGCAAGTGGGAATCTGAATCTCGGAACGATAGAATTGATGCGCACTTCAGCCGTTACGTCTGAAATGGAATTCGTGGCGAAGAAACCACTTGTGCAAGTGCAAGCCGATAAAACCATATTCAATGTGGAAGGAACTGCCAATGCGGTTGGACTGAATGCTTTGGAATTGTTGCGTCGCGCGCCAGGTGTGGTTATCGATAACAACAACAACATTTCGGTAAAAGGAAAGTCTGGAATTACGGTGTATATCGACGGAAGAATTTCTCCGCTGCAAGGTTCGCAGTTGTCAGACTTTTTGAAGAGCACGCCTTCTTCATCCATTGAAAAAATCGAGATCATCACCAATCCTTCTGCACGCTTCGACGCTGCCGGTACTGCGGGTATTCTGAATATCGTCATGAAAAAGAACAGCAACTACGGTCAGAACGCGACATTCGGTTTGGGATACGGGAATCAGGTTTATGGAAAGACCAACGGTTCCTTCACCTACAACAGAAGAAAGGGAAAGACCAATGTATACGCCACCTATGGAAATAATTTCTCAGAAGATTGGGGGTACATGCGTTTCTACAAAGAACAGAACGATGTTTTCTTCGACCAACGAACGTATTCGTTGTACAAAGATCAATCGCATTACGGAAAGGCGGGTATAGACATTTCAATCAACGACAAAAATACCGTTGGTATTTCGGTGAACACGAATCTGGCGAACAACATTTCAGATAGTCACGGCTCAACGCCCATTGGAAGTGTAGCTCTGGGTGCCGGAATTGACAGCACCTTGGAAGCAAGTTCAATCAGCGACGGGTATCGCAACAACTATGGCGCGAATGTCAACTATCAGTGGAAGGGAGAGAACGACAAAGAATTTACGGTAGATGCCAATTACGGAATTTACGACATTGACAATAAGAATTTTCAACCCAACAGATACATCGGTTCAAATGGCATTTTGTTGAATGAAAGAAATTATCAGAACAACACAGCAACACAAATTGACATTGCCGTAGTTCGGGCCGATTACAGTTTCAATTGGAAGAAAATCAAGTGGGAAGCAGGGGTGAAAGGCACGCAGGTGAATACGAATAATAAATTAGATTTCTTTAATGTAGTTGGAAATAATCTCGAAGTAGATTCCAATCTTACAAATTCCTTCGAATACAAAGAACGTGTGCTAGCTGCCTACGCCAATGCCTCTGGGAAATATAAAAAATTCGGGTGGCAAGTGGGAGTGCGTGCGGAAAACACAAACAGCAATGGAGAATTGTTCGCGTTAACACCACAACCACTTTCAAAAGTTGATCGCTTGTACACGAATTTGTTTCCAAGTGCTGCCATCACTTTCGATCATAAAGAGACTAGCACTTTCAACTTAACGTACAGCCGCAGAATTGACAGACCAAGTTATCAGTCGTTGAATCCGTTTGAATCGCGTCTCGACGAACTTTCCTATTCACGCGGAAACGCCTTCCTTCAACCACAATACACCGATGCGTTTGAGTTGAGTCACACGCTGTTCTATATGGTAACCAGTTCCATCGGCTACAGCAAGACCAACGGATTTTTCACCGAGATTACCGACACGACAGAGTTCTCTCGTTCGTTCATTCAAACGCGCAACTTGGGTTATCGCGAGAACATTACCTTGAACATTGGAAGTCCGGTTACCATTGCAAAGTGGTGGGACGGTTATGTGAACATGGGCGTTTACAACATTCACAACCGCGCAACCTTTGAAGACGGCAACACCATTGATCTTCGTGCTACTTCGTACAACATCTTCATGCAAAACACCTTCAAGTTCAACAAGACCACCTCATTTGAACTATCTGGATTCTTCAACGGACCAAGCGTATGGGGCGGCACCTTCCGCAACAAACCTATGGGAGGTTTAGACGTTGCTTTTCAAAAAACCTTCCTCAGTGAAAAACTCGTTCTTCGCCTCGCATACGGCGACATTCTTCGCACCATGCGTTGGAGAGGAATTTCTCAGTACGCCGGTCTTTACATGGATGCTAGCGGCCTCTGGGAATCGCGGACGGCACGTATCAATCTTACATGGAAGATTGGTAATCAGAAGTTGAAGGAGAAGAAGGCGAGTCAGGTGGATGAGTTTAAGCGGGTGAAGTAACACACTTCGTGTGACGGAAACATTTTCCCCAATTTTCGTTTCCAATGTAAAATTTGTGCCTATATTTGCGCCGCTTTGGAAATCAAGAAACAACATATTCTCTCGGAAACACTTCAGTTGTTTTTGCAATTTGGAATCAAGAGTCTGACAATGGATGACATTGCCAAGAAGCTCTGCATCTCAAAGAAGACGCTGTATACGCATGTGAAAGACAAAGAAGATTTGTTGGAAAATGCTGTTGTTCTTTTCAGTACAGCAGAGGAAAATCAGATTGAAGAAATATGTGGAAGAGGACTGAACGCCATTGACGAAAGCCTAGAGATAAAGCGTTGGGTGCTCGAAATGTTACAAAACATTCATCCTTCTGTGGCCTACGACATGGAGAAATTTCATCCTCGTGTGCATCAGAAAATGGTCGTGTCTCGACAGGAAATTATTTACAAGTGCGTGTTCGAGAATATAGTGAAAGGACAAAAAGACGGGTTGTACCGAAGGGAAATTAATCCGAATGTACTAGCGAAATTATACGTGGGAAGAATGGAGGTGATGTTCGATCAGAATTTATTTCCAAGTAAAGAGTATAAGGTGAGCGACATTTATATGGAATGGTTTTCATACCATATTCACGGAATGGCAACGGCCAAGGGAATTGAGCTTCTGAATAAGAACATTCTCAATTCATCTACTTCAACCAAGAAAAAAAATACTAAAAAGCAATAATTCAATTCATGATACAATTCAACATAAACAAAAAAATTAGCGTTCTCTTGGCAGTGTCGCTTGGTTTTGTTTCGCTTGGAACCGCCCAGCAGGCGCTCACTCTAGCTGCAGCAAAAGAGTTCGCAGTAAAGAATGCCTTCCAGGTGAAAACGAAAACACTTGATGCGCAAACAGCGAAGCTTCAGACCGAAGAACTGATAGCCATTGGTCTTCCGCAAATCAGCGGTTCTGTTCAATACCAAAATTTCATCGATCGTCCGACAAGCATTTTACCTGGAGATTTCTTCGGTATGCCGGGACAAAATGTGGCAGTACAATTCGGAGTACCTCAAACATTAACAGCGGGCCTAAATGCTTCGCAGTTGTTGTTCGACGGTTCATGGCTAGTGGGTCTTCAAGCATCAAAGGCCTACGCTGCTTTGCAAAACAAAAACATCATTAAAAGTGAAATAGAGGTGAAACAAGCTACAGAAGAGGCTTATCACTTAGCAGTAATTGCGCAAGAAAGCATTGCTTTATTGACTGCTTCTCGCGAGCTATTAGCGGCATCACTCGAGCATACGAAAGCCTTGAAGAACGAGGGTTTTGTAGAGAAGCAAGACGTGGAACAGTTAACCCTTTCGCTGAATGAATTGGATGCGCGCATTCGCACAGCGCAAACACAAGCGCTCATTGCAAAAACGTTGTTGAAGTTCACCATTGGAATGAATGTGGACGAGGAAATTACGTTGGCCGACAATAGCAAAACGATTTTAGATTCGTTCAATGCACAGTTGGTTCAATCGCCTTTCAATGCAGATGTGCTTATAGACAATCTAATTATTAAAGACGGTCTTGCACTGCAGAAATTAAGTGTGAAAAATCAGCAAGCGCGCTTGCTTCCTAACATGGCAGCGTTCTACAGTGTTCAAAGACAAGCACAGCGTCAAGAATTTAATTTCTTCGACGGCGATCAAGCTTGGTATCCAACGCAATTGTGGGGAATATCCATGAACGTTCCTATTGTTTCAGGCGGAGCAAAATCAAAAAGCATTCAGCGCGCGGGCGTGGAGGTGAAGCGCATGGAAGAGACGTTGGAGTTTTCAACCAATGCTGCGAAGCTAGAGTATCAAGTGGGCTATGCCGAATACTTGAACGCTACGCAGAATGTGGACTTGGCCATGCAATCCTACATCTTGGCAGAAAGTATCATGGAAAAAACGGAAATTAAATTCGATCAAGGAACTTCTTCAAGTTTCGAATTGTCGCGTCAGACTTCACAGTTGTTGCAAGCGGAAGTGTCGTTAATTCAAGCGCGTTTAAGTTTAATGAACGCACAAACTAGACTTTCAAAATCGTTGAACGCATTATAATCAAAAGAAAAAATGAAACCCATGTATATCTCTAAAATCGCAGCATCATTTGTTTTGGCTGCTGTGTTATTGGCCTCTTGCGGACAAAAAGACAAGAGCGCAGAATTGAACGATTTGAAAGCGAAGCGTTCTGAACTAGACGGAAAAATTTCAGCCCTAGAGCAAGAGTTGGGAATTACCAATGCTGCGAAAGCAAGAAAGATCATGACCACCGATGTGGTAACTGCACCATTCAAACACTGTGTTGAAATTCAAGGAACAGTAGATGCAGAAAACAACGTAGTTGTTGCTCCGCAAATCCCTGGATTGGTGACGAAAATTTATGTGCAAGAAGGCGATGCTGTTCAAGCAGGTCAGCTTCTAGCTGAAACAGACAACAGCGCTTATGCTGCGCAGATAGCAGCTATTCAACCGCAGTTGGAATTGGCGAAAGACGTTTTCCAAAGACAACAGCGTTTGTGGGATCAGAAGATCGGAAGTGAAGTGCAATACCTTCAGACGAAGTCACAAGTAGATGCATTAAACAAACAGATTAACGCCGTGCAAGCGCAAATTGAATTAACAAAAGTGAAGTCACCCATTTCAGGAATTGTTGATCACGTGGGTGCACGAGTTGGACAATTCGCAACCGCACAAAATCCTGATCCTTGTTTCCGAATTGTAAATCTAGCTTCATTGAAAGTGAGTTCTGAAGTTGCAGAAACATATGCGAACAAAGTGAAGAAAGGAAACAAAGTGTTGTTGTACTTCCCGGATATCAGCACTGAAATTGAAGGAAGCATTTCCTTCACCGCGAAATTCATTAGCCCAATGTCTCGCACCTTCACCGCAGAAGCTACACTATCCGGTTCAAACGAAATGCTTCGTCCAAATATGGTGAGCGTAATGAAGATTGTAGACTACGAAAATCCAGCAGCGATTTTAGCTCCGTTGAATTTAATTCAAAACGAAAACAACTTGCAATATGTATATGTTGCAGTGAACGAAAATGGTTTATTAACTGCACGCAGAAGAGCAGTGACTGTTGGACAAGTGTACGCTGGAAATGCTGAATTGACAGGTGGTTTGAGCGTAGGTGATAAGTTAATCACTACGGGCTACGCAGAGTTAACAGAAGGAATGGCCATTGAATTATAAGAAGCCGAATCATGCTAGAAAAATTTAAAGAGTTCAAACCCACCAGTTGGGCCATTGACAATAAGACTACCATTTATTTGCTAACGATATTCATTACTTTAGCAGGTATTCTTACGTACAGAAGCATTCCGAAGGAACAGTTTCCAGACATTGTTATTCCAACAATTTATGTGAGCACTGTTTACCCGGGCGCTGCTCCGAAAGACGTTGAGAATTTGGTTTCCAAAAACATTGAGAAACAAAT
Source organism: Flavobacteriales bacterium (assembly GCA_044371675.1). Taxonomy (GTDB): domain Bacteria; phylum Bacteroidota; class Bacteroidia; order Flavobacteriales_D; family Sanyastnellaceae; genus CAIZGX01. Next base: position 13,989 of record JBILTF010000023.1, on the reverse strand, counting down.
TAAGTCCATTGCTGGAGTGAAGAAAGTAACCAGCACTAGCATTCAAGATTTCTCGAGTGTGGTGGTTGAATTCAACACGAACGTAGATGTTCCTGTTGCAAAACAAAAGGTGAAAGACGCAGTAGACAGAGCGAAGAAAGATCTTCCTCAAGATCTTCCTGCCGATCCGAATGTTATGGAAGTTGAGTTTTCGGAAATGCCTATTTTGTTCGTGAACATTGCAGGTAATTACAGCCTCGATGAATTGAAAAAGTACGCGGAAGAACTTCAAGATAGAATTGAAGGAATGAAGGAAATCACGCGTGTAGACATGGTCGGCGCTTTGGAACGCGAGATTCAAGTGAACGTAGACATGTACAAGGCTGCTGCTGCGAAAATTAGCGTTGGCGACATTGAACGCACCTTGAATTATGAAAACTTAACCATTAGTGGTGGTAGTGTTGAACTCGACGACATGAAGCGCTCGTTAAGTGTGAGTGGTGAGTTTAAGAATATTGAAGAAATTAAAAACTCTGTGATTTCTGGACAGACAGGTGCACACTTGTATTTGAAGGACATTGCTGAAGTTGTAGACGCGCACAAGACGCAAGAGAGTTACGGTAGATTGAATCACAAAAACGTGATTACGTTGAACGTGATCAAACGCGGTGGAGAAAATTTGATTAACGCGTCTGACGAGATCCAAGAGATTATTGAGGAAATGAAGGCGAACAAATTTCCAAAAGATTTGGAAGTTGTTGTTACCGGAGATCAGAGTAGAACCACGCGTATTACGCTGCACGATTTGATTAACACAATCATCATCGGATTCATTTTAGTGACGATTATTTTGATGTTTTTCATGGGAGCAACGAATGCGATTTTCGTTGGATTGTCTGTTCCGCTTTCGATGTTCATTGCGTTCTTGTTGTTGCCAGGATTGGACTTCACCATGAACATGATTGTATTGTTCGCGTTCTTGTTGGGATTGGGAATTGTGGTAGACGATGCGATTGTTGTGGTTGAAAACACACACCGCATTTACGATAACGGAAAAGTTCCAATTAAGATCGCAGCGAAGAAAGCAGCAGGAGAAATTTTCCTTCCAGTTTTATCTGGAACTGCAACTACCCTTGCACCGTTCGTTCCGCTTGCCTTCTGGGACGGCGTTATTGGAAAGTTCATGGGATACCTTCCCATTACACTAATCATTACGCTTAGCGCATCGTTAATTGTTGCATACATCATTAGTCCTGTTTTCGCAGTAGACTTCATGAAGCCGCACAAAGAAAACAAAGGAGTAAACATCAAGAAATTGGGAATCACTTCTGTTATTTTCATTGTTGTTGGAATTCTATTTTACATTTCTGGAAGTATAGGTATGGGGAATTTCACGCTCTTCATGCTACTGATTTACATCTTCTATCGTTTCATTTTGAAGCGTATGATCGAGTATTTCCAACACAAGACATGGCCGGGTGTTCAAGGGGTCTACGCAAGATTTTTAGTCTGGGCTTTGTCTCGTCCGAAGACGATTTTATTTAGCACGTTGTTGCTGTTGATTGTCTCTTTCATGGTTACTGGATTGCGCAAACCTGAAGTCGTTTTCTTCCCGAAAGGAGATCCGAATTTCGTTTATGTGTACGCCAGTCTTCCAGTAGGAACGAAGCCTGAAGCAACAGACAGTGTTGCGAAAATTATTGAGAAACGCGTGTACAGTGTCTTGGGTGAAAATAATCCGATTGTTGAATCTGTGATAACGAACGTTGCTATTGGCGCGAATGAATCTCGAGATGACCGAGCTCCTTATTCGCACAAGGCGAAAGTGGGAGTTGGGTTTGTTGAATTTTCGAAGCGCGGAGGACAGAGCACGTTGGATTATTTGGAAAAAATTCGTGCTGCTGTTCAAGGAATTCCTGGGGTTGAAATTTCAGTAGACCAAGAGCAAAGCGGTCCGCCTACAGCGAAGCCGATTAGCGTTGAAATTACCGGAGAAAATTTCGAAGACTTGATTGCAGCAAGTGTGAATCTGAAAAATTATCTAGATGCACAGCAGATTCAGGGAGTTGAAGAATTGAAGAGCGACTTGCAACGCAACAAGCCAGAGATTGTTATTGACATTGATCGTGAGCGTTTGAATCGCGAAGGACTTTCGTTGGCACAAGTTGGAATGGAATTGCGTAAATCTATTTTCGGTATCGATAACCCATCGAACTTCCGAGACAATGAAGACGAATATCCAATTCAGATTCGTTTGCAGGAAGATCAACGCAACAACCTCGAGGAAGTGCGTAACATGGTCATCACTTTCCGTGATATGAACATGATGGGAATGGTTCGTCAAGTGCCTATTTCAGCATTCGCAGATGTGCGTTACAGCAGCACCTACGCAGGTATTCGCAGAAAGGATCAGAAGCGTATTGTTACGTTAGGTTCGAATGTTTTAACGGGATTCAATCCGAATGAAGTTGTTGCATCCATTGAACAGAAAGTTGCCGAGTTCGACAACCTGCCAAAAGGAGTAACCGTGAAAATGGGTGGTGAGAAAGAGGAACAAGAAGAGACGGCGAGTTTCTTGGGAATGGCCGGATTGATTGCTATTGGATTGATTGTTTTGATTTTGATTATGCAATTCAACTCAATTGGAAGAACATTAATTATCCTTTCAGAAATCTTATTCAGTGTCATTGGAGTACTCCTTGGATTGGCCATTTTCGACATGTCAATCAGTATTGTCATGACAGGTGTTGGAATAGTGGCACTCGCCGGAATTGTGGTTCGAAATGGAATCTTGTTGGTGGAATTCACCGACATTCTTCGCGAGCGCGGAAGCAATTTGCAGGAAGCCATTGTTGAAGCAGGACGTGTGCGTATGACGCCGGTATTGCTAACAGCCACCGCTACCATTTTAGGAATGATACCGTTGGCGATAGGATTCAACATTGACTTCGTAACCATGTTTACTGAATTGGACCCGAAGATTTATTTCGGTGGCGACAGTGTTGCCTTCTGGGGACCGTTGGCATGGACAATCGTATTCGGATTAAGTTTCGCAACATTCATCACATTAATAGTAGTTCCTGTCATGTATCAGATGAGCGAAAACACCAAATCGCGCATGAAGAGAATCTTTGGCAAGAAAAATGAAGAAGCTGAGTCGCAGGAGGCTGCACTCTAGTATCCTGAAGTTCTTCAGGAGTTTTGGTTAAGGTTTAGGGGAAAGTCCTCGGCAACGGTCGGGGACTTTTTCTTTCTTCCATTCTCTTCCCCTCTCTTAACTTCTCTTCCCTTTGAAACCGCCGTATATTTGCAACATGTTCAACTTCTTAACACCCAAGAACCAAGCATTAATCGCTTTAACTCTCTTCGGTTTCGTCTACATGCTCGGCCAGTTGTTCTTCATCGGAGGATTGTATGTGTATTGTGGAAGTGAAGAAGCGGTGAATGCGGTGTTAGCGAATTCGAAACTTGATCAGCAAGTCTTTTTATTTGTTTTAACAATGAATGCGCTCATTCAGTTGGGCGTTGGCTTTGTGCCGTTGCTTATTGCACAGAAGTGGTTGACGAAAGTAGAGTGGACATCTTTTAAATGGAAAGGCGGAAAAGCCACCTTGTTGGGATTGATGGTAATGGGTATAGGCATTCCCTTCATTTATTATTTTTTAGCGAAGGTTGAATCGCTCTTGCCTTCGTGGATGGCAGAGAACGCCATGGAAAACGACAGCAATGAATTTTACCACCAGTTGGGAGCCTTGTCGAAGGTTCATCCGTTTGTGGTTTTATTATCCACCGTCATCATTGCCCCGTTAACCGAAGAACTCATGTTCCGTGGACTTATTCAGGGTGTCATGAAGAGCTGGGCCAACTCGAAACATTGGGCGGTTTGGATGTCGGCTATTTTGTTTGCCGCCATTCATTTTCACGTTGCGGGCTTTTTACCTCGCATGTTACTTGGTGCCTTAATGGGATATTTCGTGTTGTATTCCAGAAGCATTTGGACAGCTGTGCTCATGCATCTTTCGTTCAACGCGTTCAGTCTCGGACTTACTATTTTCCCATTCGCCGGAGAGCTATTCATGTACCTCATCAACAGCTGGTTTTTCCCAGCGGTAAGTTTGTGGTTGGCCATTAGCATTTGGGTTTGGGGGAAGGGGAGAGTTGTGAAAAGTCAAGGCGCCGTTAACCAGGAGTCATCCTTTGAATTCAACACTACGAATGAAGTCGATAATTGAGGGTGTGGGAACAACGCCTAATTTGTAAGTACTGGTATGTTGCGTAATTCTTTCGAGTTGCGTAATCAAGTGCACGGCATTTTTTTTATCGTAATTATGTTGAAAGCAAAAAGCCTTCAGTTGCGACAAGGCATGCCCACCCGTTAATTTTTCCGCAGAATTCTTCTTCGCATGAAAAGGGAAATAGAACTTGGAGACTTGCGCTTGTTTATTCAAATCGGCATACGGCATGGGCGTGTTGTACATGAAGTATTCTCCGTTTACCTCGCGCACAATCAAACGGTCATCGTTCACAATGTGCGCGCCTTCCTCTTCCCAGATTTTTGCCATATTTCTTTTCGCAACTCCGGAAAATCCACTGAAGACTCTCCCAGTTTCCCCATCCCAAATCCCAGATGCGTGAATCATAAAGGCATTGCTGTTCAGTGTAAGGTAATAGAGTAAAAGAGCACCTAAAGGATAAGAAAGTGGTGAGAAAAATGAGTTTTCGTTTTGTTTCAAAACATGCGAATAAACCCGCCATTCAGTTGATGCATCATTTAAAAAAGCAACCTGTTGAATTTCTTCAATTTTATTCGGATTGAAAACTATAAAAGCTCTTTCTTTTTTTGTTTGAACCACTTGCCAGAGCCTTTGCTTATCTATGATAGCATCGAAAATAACGTCTCCTTCGTAAGTTGATTTTTCTGGTAGCCCAGCGTGACAAACAACGTTGGCGTCGTATTTTTCTTCTTCTTCCAATTGAAGAAAATTAGCATAGCCCTCTTCGAAAAAGATTGGATAATTTTCATCGGAAGAAATCTTCACGAAATAGTCAGCAACGGTCAATACAAAATTCTGATTCATAATTAATAGTTCAAAATGAAAAGGGAACGGTCTTTCAGAAATTCTTCAACATCAGCTTGCGCAACAGTTGACGCAACCTCATACTCCGAAAGTATTTTTTCAGTCAGCGTTTCTGTGGTAACTCCCTCTTGAATTTCTTTCAAATTGAAAATTTCTGTCATTCGGGCCCCGATGCTGCGTAAGGGTAATAAGACCAATTCTCCATCTACTACTAGGGTTACGAAATTTGATTTTGCTGTCGCAATTTCGTTTAGGTTCATTTCATTTTGATTTCAACAAATTTAAGTGTTTCATTTTCACACACTACCTTTACTCTATGAAATTCATCCTCCTTCAACTTAAAGAAGCCTTCGCCTTCGCCACACAGTCGCTGGTGGTGAATAAATTGCGGACGGTGCTTTCGTTGTTCGGAGTGACGATAGGAATTTTCTCTATCATTTTTGTGTTGAGTATCGTTGACAGCATGGAAGCCGATATGAAGGAAGGTTTGTCTGTCATGGGTTCCGATTTGCTCTTCATTCAGAAATGGCCCATGGGCCCGGAAAAAGATGGTGGGGAATACGAGTGGTGGAAATACTGGCAACGCAGACAACCGAGTAAAGATGATCTGAATCTTCTGAAAGCCGACCTGAAGTCGTTCTCGGTTGCCACTATACAGGTACGCGCTTCGAAGACCGTAGAACATGAAAACAATTCACTAGAGGGCGTTGGGTTCCTCGGAGTGGGCTTTGATTACATTCAAGCCATTGATTTAAAAATTGATAAGGGACGATACTTTTCGCAGATGGAATGCGACGGGGGACGACCAGTCGCACTCATTGGATTCTCATTGGCCGAACAATTGTTCGGGGCGGAATATCCGGTTGGACAGGACATTAAAATTCAAGGGCAAAAAACCGAAATCATCGGTGTTATGGAAAAAGAAGGCTCTTCGCTCTTCGGGGGTGAACGCGATCTTTCGGTGTATGTGCCTTACGAATATGCTCAGCGATTTGTTGGAGATGTAGACGATGTTACGCTCTTGATTAAAGCGAAAGCGGACGTAGATGTAGACGTTTTAAAAGGCGATGTAATGTCCGTCTTCCGGAGCATTCGAGGCATTCGTCCGACGGAAGACAACGACTTCAGCGTCATCGATTCCAGCATGATTAGCGATATGGTGAACAGCATTGTTGGCGTATTCAATGTTGCGGGAATGTTCATTGGCATCTTCGCGATTCTAGTGGGAGCGTTCAGTATTGCGAACATTATGTTCGTCTCGGTGAAAGAACGCACGAATATCATTGGCATTCAAAAGGCACTTGGCGCAAAACGCTATTTTATTCTTTCACAATTCTTGTTTGAATCGATGCTTCTTTGTCTTGTAGGAGGAATAATTGGGCTGCTCTTGGTTTGGGGCGTGCTGTCGTTGTTGAACGGGGCAACCGATTTTCATTTCTTCCTTCCACTGAGTCGGATCATGTTAGGGATCACCGTTTCGTTGGTGGTTGGAATTGTAGCGGGGTTCATTCCTGCGTTGCGTGCCGCGAATCTAAAACCCGTAGATGCCATCCGCTCCGGGGGTTAGAAGCCGAAGGTGAGTCCGAATTGAATGATTTGGCGATTGGTTTTTGTAGTGCCTGTTGTGTAAACAAGATCAGTGTTATTCTGAATGGTTGCTGTCTCTGGAATGACGTATTGCGCTTTGCCGCCTTGAATGTTTTCGTAACGAATGTCGAACCAAATGTTTCTTGCATTCTTTGTGCGGAAGCGGAGTCCAAGGGCGTATCCGTATAAAAGCGATGTGCTGCTTTGTTGCACTTTCGCTTCTTCAACCGAAGAAAAACCACCGCTGTTTTGAACTGAAATATCTGTCTTGGTGGAAAAGGTTTCCACTCCAGCTAGTCCTTCTGCATAAGGTTGAAAGGACCCGTTAAACGGACGGAAACGAAGCAATCCTTGGTAGCGGTAGTTGTTGTGACGAACGCGGTAGGTGCCGTCGTTATAGACAGAATCTCCCAATACATTTGTTCCGGCGTAAACGGAAATGTCTTGGTCTAACGCTCCCATTTGATTCCAGGAGAATTGAACTCCCCAGTCGAAGGGAGATTGTTTTATCGGATGAGAAAAAATTCCTGAAAGGCCTGCAGGATTTCCATTGTAATGATCTGCATATTCGCCAACCGGTTGCACCCCTTGAATAGCGAAGCCTATTGTGGCGCTGCGCGGATTGCGATCAGAATAGCTTTTTTCTTGCGCGAAACTTGCTAGCGTAATTAACGCGAATGAAAACAGGAGGAGCTTTTTCATATTAATTTTTTTGAAAGGCTTTCAAAAGTTATACCCAAACAAAGTTAAGTCGTTTTACCTTCGTGGAATATGGCGAACGCATCTATTTGGATATTGGGAAAGACCGGTCAGCTGGCGCAGTGCTTCGCAGATTCGTTCAAGAATGAAACATCGGCAACAACACGTTTTTTAGGAAGAGACGAACTCGACTTCGAAGATGATTTGTTCGAACAGCTCTCTGAATTAAATGAAATTCCAGATGTCATTGTCAATACCGTTGCCTACACTGCAGTAGACAAAGCCGAAACGGAAGAGGAACTCGCTCGCCGAGTGAATGCCGAAGCCGTAAGCGAGTTGTCCGACTTCTGTGCCTTGCACGATATTGTGCTGATTCATTTTTCAACCGACTACGTGTTCAATGGGGAAAAGAATTCTCCCTACACTGAAGACGACGAATGCAATCCATTGGGTGTTTACGGAAGAACCAAACGCGAAGGAGAGTTAGCCGTGTTGGAATGCGGAACCGGAATTGTGATTCGCCTCAGCTGGTTATATTCCAACTGCGGAAAGAACTTTTACTTAACCATGAAGAACGCTATGGCTTCCGACCCATCGCGTGAACTCAGTGTGGTGAACGATCAAGTGGGTTGTCCAACAAACGCTTCCGACGTCGCGAATTCAGTTTCAACATACATCATAAATTGCTTAAACGAAAAAACCGAATGGACGTTCGGTCTGTTTCACTTCACCGGACACGAAGTTATTTCGTGGTACGATTTCGCTTTAAGAATTAGGAATGAATTTGGTTTTTCGAATACAATACTTCCGATTTCAACTGCTGAATATACTACGCCTGCGAAGCGACCTTCTTACTCAAAGCTCAATTCTAAAAACCCTTTGTTCACCTCGCCTGCCAAAAGTTGACGCTTCCGCGGAATGCCACCGGCGAATCCAGTAAGACTTCCATCCTTCCCAATCACGCGATGACAGGGAATGACAATCGCAATTGGATTTTTCCCAATGGCTTGTCCAACTGCGCGAATGGCTTTTTTATTTCCATATTGAAGGGAAACCCACTCGTAACTTTTTGTTTCTGAAAATTCAATTTGAAGGAGAATATCCCAAATCTTTTTCTGGAATTCCGTTCCGGAAGGAAGAAGCGGTAAATCGAAGGTTTGACGGGTATTCGCGAAGTATTCGTGCAATTGCTTCTTCGCAGTTTCTAAGATGTCACACGAACGTTGTTCCTTCAATTCTTCATCAGCAAAATCAACGCGTGTGATGTTTTTTCCATCGGAAAATAAATGCATATAACCGATTTGGAAATGATGGCTGATTTGGAAAGAAGTCATTTTTGCTGTTGTTGATATTTTTTATACCCATTCTGTTTGTCATTCTCATTCTGTTTCTTAAAGAGTTCTCTTAATTGAAAATTCTTAAAAAATGGGAAACAGTAGGAGAAACAGAATGAGATATAAATCTTCCCCTCTCTTCCCTTTTCTTAACCTCTCTTACCTTTTGCATCCATATAATCCCTGGCTGAGTATGAAAGCCAAAACTTGCTCCGTTACTTTAGAGGACTCCCCAGTTTGCGAAAGTTGTTCTCTTATCTCCGTTGAAGAAACATCCATCGCTTCAAAAGCAATAAACTCAAACTGCTCCGAATATTCTTGAACCAACGAATGACTCGCAAATTGATTTTCTATCTCGCGAGAACAAACCAAGAATTTCACTTCTTGAATTAATTCTTTATACTTATACCAAGCCGGAAGTGAGTTCACCACATCTGTTCCGCACAAAAGAAAAAAGTCATGTTCGTGGAAATGTCGTTTTAGTTTTTGAATGGTGTGAATTGTGTACGAAGGCTTTGGCATGTCGAGTTCGATGGTGCAGAGCTTCATGTGCTCTTCGTGCATGAGAGCGAGCGATACCATGTTCGCACGATCATTCGCAGAGGCGAGGGTGGTGAAGCCTTTTAGGGGATTGTGCGGACTAACCACGAACCACGCTTCGTCAATTTTATTCGATTGCAGCGCTGCATGAGCCATGGCGAGGTGTCCGTTGTGAACGGGATTGAAAGAACCGAATAGAAGCGCTATGTTCATTCAGCAAGGAAATCGTTAACTAGCATCATCGCTTCGGCTTTCGCAACGTCAAGATTATCGTTCACCAAACGCACATCGAATTTGTCGGCATAGGTCAATTCCAATCCAGCTTTCGAAACACGTTGTTGAATTTTTTCTTCCGATTCGGTAGATCTGTTTATCAAACGATCCATCAAAGCTTCCACGCTCGGAGGCTGAACAAAGACAGCCAAAGCGCGATGATGAAATATTTCTTTGAGATGAAGTCCGCCTATTACATCAACATCGAAGATGACGTGTTTTCCGGCTTTCCAGATGCGTTCTACTTCGCTTTTAAGTGTTCCGTATTTCGTTCCGGCATAGACTTCTTCCCACTCTACAAATTCATTGTTATCTATCTTATTTTGAAATTCTTCGCTCGATAAAAAATGATAATCTTTTCCGTCGACTTCTTCTCCGCGTCGTTCGCGAGAAGTAGCACTAACGCTGAATGCCAACATGAGCGCGGGCTCTGAGAGTAAGTAGCGGACAAGCGTTGTTTTACCCGCGCCACTCGGAGCAGAAAAAATAATAGCTTTTCCGGTTACTTGACTAGAGAACATTGTTTATTTGCTCTTTTATTTTTTCCAATTCGTCTTTCATTTCAACCACCATACGCTGCATCATAGCATCGTTGGCTTTCGAGCCAATGGTGTTGACTTCTCTTCCGATTTCTTGAGAAATAAATCCGAGTTTTCTTCCTTGCGCTCCTCCGCTTAATTCTTCATTGAACATCTCGCAGTTTGAAAGCAGACGTTGCAATTCTTCCGACACATCGAGTTTTTCCAAATAATAAATCAACTCCTGCTCGAATCTGTTCTCGTCAATTCTTTCCTTCCCCACCAACTCATCTAACTGTGCCTTAATGCGCTCTCTTGTTTTTTCCTTGCGCTCTTCTATAGGCGCAATAAGGTCTGCGCGCAATCGAAGAATATTTTCAATGCGCATTTCAAATTCTTTTTGAAGCTTCGCGCCTTCTGTTTGTCTGTAATTTTCGAATTGATCAAACGCCTGTTTTACGAGTTCTGCAATGCTGTTCCATTCATCTTCTGTAGGCTCTGCCTGATCGAACTTCATTACTTCAGGCATGCGCATAAGCGTTGCCAAGATATCGGCTGAACCGAGGTCTTTTCCTTCCTTCCAAACTGAAAGTTCATTGTAATATGAATTCATTAAGTCGGTGTCGAGGTGCATGCGTTTTTCGCCGCTGTTGTTTTCAATATAAATGGAAACCTCTGACTTTCCGCGCACCACTAGCTCTCCGTAGGTAGACCGTAATTCCAGCTCTTTGTCGCGATACACACTTGGAACGCGAACGCTTAAGTCTAGTCCTTTGCTGTTGAGCGAGCGCACTTCAGCGGAGAACTTTTTGGTTTCTTTCTGAAGTTCGGCTTTACCATAGCCGGTCATAGATCTTAGCATGTGTGCAATTTTGCATGCAAAGATACAACATTGAACATTGGAGGTTGAAGAATGTTGTTTTCCTTTGCATACGAAATGAAAATGAAAAAGACCGCTATCCTTCTTGTGAACTTGGGTTCACCCGACGCGCCAACCCCTGGTGCTGTTTACAGATATTTAACCGAGTTCTTGAACGATCCTCGTGTCATAGACGTCGCGGCAATTGGAAGAGCCATTTTGGTGAATGGAATTATTGTTCCTTTTCGACATAGAAAAAGTGCTGCGATTTACAAGAAACTTTGGACAGAAAACGGCTCGCCGTTGATTCATTACGGAAAGAGAAATAGGGAGCAGCTGCAAGCGCGTTTCAATGAAGACGAAACAAAAGTTTTCTTGGCCATGCGCTATCAGGTTCCGAGTATAGACAACGCCCTACGCGAGATAGAAGAGTGGGGTGCAGAAAAGATTGTCGTGTTGCCGTTGTTCCCTCACTACGCGTCAGCCACAACAGGAAGTGTGTATGAAAAAGTGATGCAAATTATTTCTAAGTGGTGGAGCATTCCGGAAGTTGTTTTGGTGCCTCAGTTTTACGACGAGCCCTTGTACATTCAAGGTTACGTAGACAATGCGAAGCAATTCGATTTGAAAGAATATGATCGTGTGCTGTTCAGTTTTCACGGATTGCCTGAACGTCAGTTAGACAAATTGTACGACGACAATAAGTGTCGCAATCACAGTTGCGAGCATGAGATTAACGAAGAGAATCACATGTGCTACAAGGCTACGTGTTATGCTACTGCTCGCGCTATAGCAGCCGGAGTAGGACTTTCAGAAAGTGAATACACGGTGTGTTTTCAGAGTCGCTTAGGCAAAGGATGGATTGAGCCTTTTTCAGACGATATCATTAAGGAACTCGGAGACAAAGGAGCGAAAAAGCTCTTGGTATTTTCTCCCGCTTTCGTTGCCGATTGTCTGGAAACAACCATTGAAATTGGAGAAGAATACCAAGAGCTTTTTGAAGAACACGGAGGCGAAAAAGTTCAACTCGTTCCGAGTTTGAACGACTCGGAGGTGTGGATTGACGCCCTTGTTAGTATTTCAAAACCTTACCTGTCTGCTTAGATCCGTTTGCGTATACGCTAATCAAGTATGTCCCTGTTGCAAGCGCTTCAGTGCTGATAGTGGTTTGTCCAACACCCATTCCTTGTAGCAATTTTCTTCCGGTTAAATCGTGGATTTCGTAGTTGAATTGACCTTCCACTTTCAACGTTAATTCATTCTGCATAGGATTCGGATACGCTTCCACATTGAACGCATTTTCTTCACCCACGAATTCAATCCAGTCGTTGATGTTGTAGGTAGTGTTCGTTATAATAGCTGGGTTCCAATCGAAATAGATGTATGCAGTGTTGGTAATTTCACTGTATATATCGTTGCCTGGCGTTTCACGAATGCGAAAGATGATGTGTCCTTGGCTCAACTCCTGGCTTACGCTGCTGTCTGGCAACCAGATGTTGTTGAACTCAAAACGAAGAACACCGTTACCAAGATTCACCACTTGCATGTCGTGAGTGGTTTGCAACAACTGGAAAGTAGACCAATCCAATTCACTATCGAGTGTATCTAAAATGAAGATGTTTTGCGCTGGAGCAGTCCCTGTATTTTGGAAGCGAATGGTGTATTCCAACACATCGTCTTCGCCATAAATAATGGTGCTTTCCGGGAAGCCGCTAATTCCATAATCGTGATACGATTTTCGATACACATTCTTGTCGTTCGGATCATACGCGTTTCCTAATATTTGAAGCAATCCGCCCGTGTTATTTCCTTCGTAGCAATCTGTTCCTTCGGTAGAGGCAATGGTAGAAGTGAATACATGTTGTTCACCATTGATTAATCCAGACGGAAGCGTGAAGCTCAGATGGTCTGTAGTAGAGAAAGATGTTTGCGTTGAGTTAATGGTCCATGTGATGGAATTGCCATTGATGACGTAATTCGGATTTAAAATGGACCATGTGTTCAATGTTACGTTGGCTGGCCAGTTCAAGGTAAGGGTGTACGGTGTTGACCCTGGACCGTAGTTCCCCCAGTTCAATCGAATGGTTGCATTTTGCCCTTGGAAGTACCCAATCCATGGTGTAACTGTTGTCCACAAATCTGAGCAAGGGGTAACGCTACCGGCACAATATACAGGAATGGCCAAAGGCTGGGTAATGTTATACAAAGATCCTTGGATGCTGAATATGTTGTTGTTGTTGGGAAGAGTGCTTCCGTTGTCGATAAGCCAACTTGAACTGACACTTGCAATAGCAACGCTTGTTACTCCGTAGATAGATCCGCAATAATTGAAGTATCCGCTCGAATCTGAGTAAACAGTAACGCTTGTTGAATTTGTTGTTGTCCAGCCTAAGGTAATAGGCACACCCATGAGTGGCGCTTCACCTGGATTCTGAATTCCGTTGCCGTTAGCATCGCAGAAGACATAACCGCTGTAGCACAAATAGGGGTATGGGTTGAAGTCAGCGCATTGAATAGGAATACTGTTGAGCATTTGTGAACCTCCCGATTGACAATCCAAACCAGTAACATCAATCACGGGAAATGAAGTCGTGTATCCCATGTTCGCCAAGTAATTTGGGCTGATTGAAACAGTGAGAGAATCACCGGAAAATCCTAGAAGATCTGCGCTGTAGTATCCTGCGGTATTCGTTGAAACGGATACAGTATTTCCGGTTACTAAATTGGTAACCGTGATAGGTGCGTTTGAAAGAACGTATTCACCACTCTCATACAATCCATTGTTGTTTCCATCGCAAAAAACGTATCCACCTGTGCATAGCACTCCTGAGGCAACTTGGAAGGTATCACACGTGTTGAAGACGCAACCGTCGTTGAAGGTTGCGCTCAAACAAGCTACGACATAGTCAACTCCGAATGTGCTGGTTAAATAGGCGTTTGGAGAAGTGAATACTCCACCAAACAGCATGTCTTGTCCGTTTTGATCATAGGGTGTAATGGTCCATTGGAAACTGGAAATGCTACTGTTCGATGTTGTGGAAAATGCGAAGCCGTTATTCGGTAAATAGGTTTGTACAATGCTCGTTGCACATGGCGGAGTGTCGATGCAATTCAGTTGAATA
>JBILTF010000090.1:0-8735 GCA_044371675.1 Flavobacteriales bacterium | reverse complement strand
TAACCCTCGGAGCTTCCTACAAGGTAGATTCCTTGTGGCGTGTAGGTCTGAACCTGAAAAATTTGTACTCTGTTTTCGACACCTATTATTCATACGGCGTGGCAATAGACGCTGCGGCTAATTATTTCCAACCGAAAACCAATTTTGCGGCAAGCATTGTTTTGAAAAATGTAGGAATGCAACTCGTTACCTACCGTGAAAGCTCAAGAGAAAAACTTCCCCTGGAACTTCAAATAGGTATTAGCAAGCGTCCGAAGAACGCTCCATTCTTGTTTCATATCGCCTACGAGAATGTTCAGAAGTGGAACGTGAAATACACTGATCCGAATGCCACAATCATCGTTGATCCATTAACCGGATTACCCGTGGAAGAACGCACATGGGATTTTGGAGATTTGCTCATGCGTCACCTGGTCATCGGCACTGAAATTATTCTGGGAACCAATGTGCGTATTGGACTTGGATACAATTACCGTCAACGAAAAGAACTTTCCATTCCGAATAGACCAGCTACGGCTGGCCTTTCATTCGGAACGACCGTTAATCTTAAGAAATTCCAATTGAGTTACGCTCGAAGCATTTATCACGTAGCGGGCGGATCTAATCACATCACTTTTACAACGTCAATATAAAATCATGAAATTTAAAGCAGGGGTATTATCCGGTGATGAAGTTACCGAGGTGTTGAACGATGCAAAGGCACACGGCTACGCGTTGCCAGCAGTAAACGTAATTTCAACCAATAGCGTGAACGCAGTTCTTGAAACTGCGCGCGATTTGAATTCGCCAGTGGTTGTTCAATTCAGCAATGGGGGGGGAGTTTTCTACGCAGGTAAGGCACTTGACAACAAAAATCAGGAAGCTGCTATTCTTGGCTCTGTGAGCGGTGCTCACCATGTGCATTTGATGGCGAAAGCATACGGAGTTCCTGTGATCATGCATACAGACCATTGCGCGAAGAATTTACTTCCTTGGATGGACGGAATGATGGAGCATGGAATGGCGCATTTCGAAAGAACAGGTCGCTCATTATTCAGTTCCCACATGCTCGATTTCTCGGAAGAACCTCTTCATGAAAACATAGAGTTGAGTGTTGCATATTTCAAGAAGATGACTCAAATGGGCGTAACTCTAGAAATTGAATTGGGAGTTACCGGTGGAGAGGAAGATGGCGTTGATAACAGCGATGTAGACAGCAGTAAACTATACACGCAACCAGAAGAAGTTGCTTATGCCTATGAGCACATGAACGCGGTTTCAAATCGCTTCACAGTAGCTGCAGCATTTGGAAACGTTCACGGCGTATACAAGCCAGGGAATGTGAAGTTGTCTCCAGTAATCTTGAACAATTCGCAAGAGTTCATTCAGAATAAATTCAACACAGGAGCGAAACCAGTAAACTTCGTATTCCACGGAGGAAGCGGCTCTTCACGTGAAGAGATTCGCGAAGCCATTTCATACGGTGCAGTTAAAATGAATATCGATACAGATATGCAATACGCCTATATGGTTGGAATTCGCAACTACATGTCAAGCAAAGCAGATTACTTGCAAAATCAAATTGGAAATCCAGACGGCGACGATAAGCCAAACAAAAAATTCTACGATCCACGCGTTTGGTTGCGTGAAGGAGAAAAGGAATTTGTTGCTCGCTTGAAGCAAGCTTTCGAAGATTTAAATGCAGTGGGACGTAACGCTTAATTAACGCGTTACGGCTATTGCCTTCACTATTACGGCGTTTTCATTGCTTAATCGCAATTGATAAACGCCGTTTTGGTATCCGCTTAAATTCAGAATGTGCAACGTTTGATTGTTCAGCTTCTGCGTTGTAATTAATTTACCGGTGTTGTCGAACAGCGATAAATAAGTGTTTTCATTCATGAAATCCCATTGAATATTTAGGATGTCACGCGTTGGATTAGGATAAATAAGCAAGTTGGAAGCGAATATCTCTTGAACAGAAACATCTTGTGCAAAACGAAGCAGGACCATTCGCAACTATGGTGGCCACAGGGTTAGGATTTACGATAGTAGTTAAAGGAAATGTTGGATACATTAATGGGCGCCGTAGCGCGGATGAAAGAGCTGAATCTCCTCTTTCAATCTTGAACGGTCAATATGCGTATATATCTCAGTCGTTGTGATGCTCGAATGTCCAAGCATCTCTTGAACAGCGCGTAAATCGGCTCCGGCTTCCACAAGATGCGTCGCAAACGAATGTCGAAAAGTATGCGGACTCACTTGCTTTTGAATACCCAAGGCAACGCAGTTTTCTCGAATAATGGTGAAGATGTACATGCGGCTTAATTTCTTTCCTCTTCGATTGAGGAACACAAAATCTTCATGACCCGGTGCAAGCTTCATGTGATTTCGCATATGCTCGAAATAATGCTGAATCCAATTCGTGGCTTCTTCTCCAATAGGAACGAATCTCTCTTTATTTCCCTTGCCCACAACACGCAAAAGCTGGTCGCTTGTGCGCATTTGTGAAATTTTTAAATCCGTGAGTTCGCTCACGCGAAGACCGCAGCTGTACAAGGTTTCTAAAATTGCTCTATTTCTTGTCCCTTCAGGTTTGCTCAAATTGCAATGCTCAATAATCGAAACCACTTCATCAACACTTAATACATCAGGAAGTTTTCTTGAGGTTCGAGGCATCTCTATGAATTCCATCGGATCCACGGAAATCAGTTTTTCTAATATTAGATAAGAGAAGAATCCCTTCAATCCAGAAATTATGCGTGACTGACTGGTTGCTTCAAGTCCTAATTCATGAAGAAATTTAAGGAAGGAAGTTATGGTTTCATGCGTAATGGAGGAAACGGGAACACTCTCGGTAAACTGCTCTAATTTACCAACGTCTTTTAAATAGGCCGAACGGGTGGCTTCCGACAAAGATTTCTCTAAGCGCAGGTAAATGTCAAATCCCTTTTTTAAACCAGCCCAACTCATGTTACGAAGATAGACAAAACGAAAAACCCTCGTTTACGAGGGTTTTTCAGACTAATTACCTAAACAAATTCTAATTAACCAAAACTACTAGTAACCGTTGTTACTTCGCAGTATACTTAAATATTGTAAAGTGCATTTGCACGTGATTTCACAATCTCTAAGCGTTCTTAGACAAGACAAACATATAGCGACAATTCAGGTCTTTCATTCAGGTTTTTTGGACTTATAAACAGAGGAATGTGAAACGGGACTTGTATTTTTAGAAAATTCATGTATATTTGCACTCGTTTTAATAAAGAATAAAGATTATGAAAGCAGGAATACACCCAGAATCTTACCGTTTGGTAGTTTTCAAAGACATGTCTAATGAGTACGCGTTCTTAGGAAAGAGTACTTGCAATACGAAAGAAACAATCATGTGGGAAGACGGAAACGAATACCCTGTAATTAAATTAGAGATTACTCAAGCTTCTCACCCGTTTTACACTGGTAAGATGCAATTGGTAGATACAGCAGGACGTATTGACAAGTTCAAGACGCGCTATGCAAAATTCGAGAAAAAATAATAATCATCACCGCTTACAAAGAAAAGCCACTCAAGCGAGTGGCTTTTTTTTGCTCAGTCTTCTAAAAACCATGTACTTTTGTACTCCGTATGAAAAACGTCGAAACCGCCTATCAATTGCTTCATTCAGCATTGAAGAATGTCTTTCTAAATAACTTCCAAATGGAAGTTTCTGACAGTGAAATCCAAATTCAAAAAACACGCAAAGAGTTCGAAGGAGATTTAACCGTTGTTACGTTTCCGTGGGTGAAGAAAATGGAAAAATCGCCAGAGGAAGTTGGACAAGCGATTGGCGAAGGACTTCAAATTGAAATCCCTGCAATTGAACGTTTCAATGTGGTGAAAGGTTTTTTGAATCTTCATTTCAATGATTCATTTTGGGGGTATCAATTTCAAAACGTAACTCATCTTGAGAACTTCGGTCTTGCCGCCGCGAATTCAAAACCAAGAGTAATGGTTGAATACGCTTCGCCAAACACCAACAAACCGTTGCATTTAGGACACCTTCGTAATATATTCTTGGGCTATTCAGTTTCCGAAATTTTCAAGGCGAACGGTCATTCGGTAACGAAAGTACAAGTGATCAACGATCGTGGAATTCACATCTGCAAGAGCATGATTGCTTGGATGGAATCAGGATTGAACGAAACCCCTGATTCTTCAGGAATGAAGGGAGATAAATTGGTTGGAAAGTATTACGTTGAATTCGATAAGAAATTCAAAGCACAAGTCGCGGAATTAATAGCAGCTGGTTTAACGAAAGAGGAGGCAGAGGTGCAAGCGCCTATTGCTGTTGGCGCCCGTGAGATGTTATTGAAGTGGGAAGACAAAGACGAAGAAACGCTTGCGTTGTGGTCGAAAATGAATGGGTGGGTGTATGCCGGATTCGACGTTACCTACAAGACAATGGGTGTTGACTTCGATAAATTATATTACGAAAGTGATACGTATATTTTAGGAAGAGACGAGGTGATGAAGGGATTGGAAAACGGTGTGTTTTTCAAGAAGGAAGATGGAAGTATCTGGATAGATTTAACAGGCGAAGGATTAGACGAGAAGGTGGTGCTTCGGAAAGACGGAACCGCTATGTACATTACACAAGACATTGGCACGGCTATGTTGCGTTTCCGCGATTATCCAGATGCTTCTTCGTTGGTCTATACCGTTGGAAACGAGCAGGACTACCACTTCAAAGTTCTATTCAAAATATTGAAAAAATTAGGGTTGGAGCAGGCCGAAAAGTGTTTTCACTTGAGCTACGGAATGGTTGAACTTCCTGAAGGAAAAATGAAAAGTCGCGAGGGGACTGTCGTAGACGCAGACGATATTATGGCCGAGATGAAGCAAGTAGCGAGAGAAGTGGCTGAAGAACAAGGTAAACTGGAAGGATTGTCAGAGCAAGAAAAGGATCACTTGCATCACATCATTGGAATGAGTGCATTGAAGTATTTCTTGCTTCGCGTAGATCCGAAGAAAAGTATGCTCTTCGATCCAAAGGAAAGCATCGATTTCAATGGGAATACAGGTCCCTTCATCCAATACGCCTATGTGCGCACTCAAGCCATTCTCAGAAAGGTTGAAGGCGAATTGAACGAATTGAATTACACAGGTGAGCTTCATCAAGCAGAAAGACAATTGATTAAACATTTGCTCGATCTTCCAGCAGCCTTCGAAGATGCAACGAAAACCTATAATCCTGCTGTTCTTACCGCATACACTTACGAACTTGTTCGCGAGTTCAATAGCTTTTATCAGCAATGTGCAATTCTTCGCGAACCAAATAACGAGTTAAGAGTTTTTCGTTTAGCACTAACCAAACAAGTGGGTGAAGTGGTTAAGAAAACAATGAATGTATTGGGAATTGAAATGCCCGAAAGAATGTAACTATGTCAACAGTAGAAGTGAAATTGAACAGTATTGAAGAAGCCATCGCCGATTTTAAAATCGGTAAAGTGGTTATTGTTGTTGACGATGAGAATCGTGAAAACGAGGGCGACTTTATTGCCCCTGCAGAAATTGTTACCCCAGAGGTAATCAATTTCATGACGAAATTTGGAAGAGGGCTTATCTGCGTAGCTCTGACACAAGAGCGTTGCGAAGAATTGAATCTAGACCTCATGGTTTCCAACAATACAGATCCGCATAAAACAGCATTTACCGTTTCAGTGGATTTAATTGGAAACGGATGCACAACTGGAATTAGCGCACATGATCGTTCAAAGACAATTCAAGCGTTAATTGACCCGAACACTCGATCTGAAGATCTCGGGAGACCTGGACATATTTTTCCGCTTATCGCGAAAGAAGGCGGAGTGCTGAGAAGAACAGGACACACCGAGGCAACTGTTGATTTAGCTCGTTTGTGCGGAATGAAACCAGCAGGAGCCCTGGTGGAAATAATGAACGACGACGGAACAATGGCGCGTCTGCCTCAATTGTTGGAGATAGCGAAGGAATTGGATTTGAAAATTATTTCAATAGAATCACTCGTGGCTTATCGTCTTCAGCGTGAAACACTCATTGAAGAGACAAGAAGAGAGAATAGAAGTTGGTTGGGAATGGAAGTTGAAATAGTTCACTTCGCAAGTGAATCGCACCAAAGAAATCACGCCGCTTTGAAATTCGGTAATTGGAGTGAAGACGAAGCGGTTCCAGTTCGTGTTCAAGCGGTGTCGTCTTATGGAGATTTTATTGATGTGCTTCTTCAACAGCACAACTCGCTCAACAGTTCGCTTCAAACCATTCAAACAGAAGGAAAAGGATTACTCGTTTTATTGGAGAATGAAAAGCGAAACAACGACGATCGAGATTATGGAATTGGTGCGCAAATAATTCGTGCCTTGAACGTTTCTAAAATGAAATTAATTTCATCAGCTCAAATCAAACGGAGCGCGCTTGAAGGATATGGTTTAGAAATTACAGAGTACATTACGCTTTAATATTGAAGTTATGATTTTGCCAGTAATCGCCTACGGAGATCCCGTTCTAAAGAAAAAAGCGGAGGAAATTGAAGAGAATTATCCGAACCTGAAGGAACTCATTGATAATATGTTCGAGACTATGTACGCCTCAAACGGTGTAGGAATCGCGGCTCCTCAAATTGGAAAATCCATTCGTTTGTTTGTTATTGATGCGTCAGCTGTTGCCGAAGGTGAAGACGGAGATCCTTCGTGTGAAGATTTTAAACGTGTTTTCATAAACCCCATACTCTTCGAAGAGTCAGGAACTGAGTGGATTTGCGAAGAAGGATGCCTATCTATTCCAAAAATTCGCGAAGACGTAAAGCGCAAGCCAAAATTGAAAATCGAATACTACGACGAGAATTGGGAGTTGTATGAAGAAGAGTTAGAGGGATTCGCTGCGCGCGTAGTTCAGCATGAGTACGATCACATTGAAGGTATTCTTTTCACTGATCGCATAAATCCACTGCGCAAGCAACTTCTCAAAGGAAAACTTCGCGACATTCAAAAAGGAAATATTTCTACAGACTACAGAATGAAATTTTACAAAGGATGAGAACATTATTTTTGATAGCTATTTCAGCATTTCTCTTTGCTTCATGTGGCACAAAAACAGCAGAAGCGCCAAAAGAAAAGAAAATCAATGGAGACTCTTTGCTGAAAGTAGTCAATGATTTCGACGCTAATGTTAAAGCGGGAACACCAATTGTGAAAATGTCACGCGAGCAACTTACAAATGTGGTGAAGGCCTGTAAAGAATTAGCCTTAATTACAACAGACCGAAATACGCAAGTCATGTATTTTGAAAAGGCAGGAAGCATTAGCGGAGAAGCACATTTCAACCAAGAAGTTAAAAGCTGTTTCGAAAACGCATTTGCATTGGAAAATGATAAAGAAAAACTAGCTGAATTACATTACACCTATGCATTCATTAACGATGCAAAACTTAAACAGTTCGATATAGCACGTCAAGAGTATCAGCTTCTCATATCAGATTTTTCAACTTCTTTTTGGGCTGAACAAGCGGAAATGGCGTTGGCTGTTTTGGGCAAAACAGATGAGGAGATTTTAGAGTCGTTTAAATCGAAAAATATGCAATAGAGATTATATTTGGGTATGGGATTCTTCAAATATTTAATGGCATTTGTTCTTCCAGCGTTGGCATTCCTAGGTTTCGAATTGGGATATGTTTTTTCTTATTTCACACTTCTTTTTGCTTTCGGAGTAGTTCCTTTTTTTGAATGGAAATGGAAACCCAACCATTCAAATTTTCAAGCAGAAAGTGTTAAAAGTAGCCTGTGGTTTAAAGTGTTATTGTATCTGACTCTCCCCACGCAATTGCTGTTGTTGTATCTCTATTTTTCAGCTCAGCTCAACACGAATGTCAATTTACTGGAATGGGTGGGAAATCTGACAGCCATGGGTATAATGTGTGGCGTGTTTGGAATAAATGTTGCCCATGAATTGGGACATTCTCCAAAGTTCTTCGATAGATTAGTTGCTCGAATTCTATTAAGCACTTCTTTATACATGCATTTTTATGTTGAACACAACAAAGGACATCATAAATGGATAGGAACCCCTAAAGATCCAGCAACGGCTAGAAAAAACGAATCAGTTTATCGTTTTTGGCTGCGAGTGATTCCAGGAAGTTACGCATCGGCCTGGAGGATTTCAATGAGTGAGTGCAAAAGGAAAAACAGATCAGTCTTATTGAACGAAACATTTTTATACTCAGTGTTTCAGTTTGCAATATGTTTAGCCTTATTCATTTGGAATCCAATTGCGTTTTGGGCATTCCTAATTTCAGCATTGCTTGGGGTAATGTTACTCGAATCCGTTAATTACATTGAGCATTATGGATTAACCCGGAAAAGGGTGAATGATAACAGATACGAGCAAGTCGCACCTGAACATTCCTGGAATTCAGATCACATGCTTGGTAGGGTAGTTTTATTTGAATTAAGCAGACACAGCGATCATCACGCAAATCCTGAACGTTCATATCAAGATTTAAGGACATTAGAAACTTCAAAACAGTTGCCTTTTGGTTACCCAGCAATGATCGTATTGGCCTTGTTTCCAGCGAAGTGGTTTCAAGTTATGAATCCACTTTTGGACGATTGAAAAGAAAAACAAAAAAAAGCCTTGTTGGATAGCAAGTTCTTTTTATTTTTGCAATCCAAAAGTTCTTTATAGTTAAGCGAGAGTAGCTCAGTTGGTAGAGCATAACCTTGCCAAGGTTAGGGTCGCGAGTT
>JBILTF010000001.1:0-82418 GCA_044371675.1 Flavobacteriales bacterium | reverse complement strand
TCAGCACAGAAGCGCTGATGCCCGTTTGAGCCGCAATCTTCACTCCGTTCGCTATGGTTAAATGTCCGGCTATTCCAACTTGTCCGCCTATCATAACATTCTCACCAATCTTCGTGCTGCCTGCAATTCCAGTTAAAGCAGCAATGACGGTGTTCTTTCCTATTTCAACGTTGTGCGCAATTTGAATGAGGTTATCGAGCTTCACGCCTTCACGAATAATTGTTGATCCTAGAGTGGCTCTGTCAATGGCCGTATTCGCACCAATTTCAACGCGGTCTTCAATCACGACATTTCCAATTTGAGGAACCTTCGCGTAACGATTATCTGCCTGTGGTGCAAAACCGAATCCGTCTGCTCCAATAATAACTCCAGCGTGCAGCGTGCAATTTGCACCAATGACACACTCGCTATATATTTTCACACCCGGATGAATAGTCGTAAAATCTCCAATCTTCACGTGCTCTCCTAAATAAGACTGAGCCATAATTACCACATTGTTTCCAATTGAAACTCCGGCTTCAAGAACCACACCTGCTCCAATGTGAACGTTCTCTCCAATCACAACAGTAGAATCTATAACAGCAGAAGCGTGAACTCCGGGACGAGGTCTTTTGAATTGGCTATACGCTTCTAATAATTTTGCGAAACTTCCATAAGCGTCTGCTACACGAATAAGCGTAAGCGTTTCTGGCAAGGCTTGTTCTGCAACGAAATCGTTGGAGACAATAGCAATACTTGCGCCTGTAGAATAAATATGAGAAATGTATTTCGGATTGGCTAGAAACGTAAGTGTTCCAGCTTTGCCTTCTTCAATTTTAGAAAGCCCTGAAACTTCCGCTGAAGAATTACCTTCAACCGTTCCTTCCAACATACCGGCTATTTGCTCTGCCGTAAATTTCATACGAAATAGATTTGAATGCGAATATACTTCTCATTTGGCAAAGAGCTATTTCATCTTAGCGCCAATCGATTGAATGTCTTTGAAAAAATCGGGGTAAGACTTCGAAATAACCTCAGGATTTTGCAACACGGTCTTCACTCCGGCAATTCCGAAAAGCGCACCAGCCATAACCATGCGGTGGTCTTTGTGCACATTCCAAATTGCAGGACGGGCATGACCAGGATAGATCATCATATCATCTCCGCGAACAATTACACGAATTCCAGATTTCGCGAATTCTTCCACAATGGCGGTTGCTCGATTGCTTTCTTTTACTGCCAGTCGCTTTGCGCCTTTCAGTGTTGAAACGCCGTTTCCGAAAGAAGCCAACACGGCGAGACAAGGAAATAAATCTGGACAATGCGTCGCATCGAAATCAAACGCTTGAATTGTGCTTGCGAAAACTTTCACACTGTTTTCGTTCTGGGTGTATTTCACTTTTGCTAAATCGAAAACATCTAAGATGGCCTGATCTGCTTGCGGTAGTCGCGTATTTAAATTTTTCACCAACAAACCTTCTGTTGCCGTTAATGCACCCGCTATTAAAAGCGGAACAGCTCCGCTCCAATCACCGTCAACTGAAACATCTTGTGGCTTGTACTTTTGTGAACCTTTAATGAAAAATGTCCCGTCCTCTTCCTTCACCACAACACCGAACATCTTCATAACGGCTAGGGTTAAATCTGTGTAAGGTCTGCTATTCAATTCAGTAATCACCAGCTCTGAATCGCCTGTACAGCGTGGCAAAGCCATGAGCATTCCAGAAAGAAACTGAGAGGAATTCGCGGCAGACAATTCCGCTTTTCCTGCAGTTAATTGTCCGGAAAAAGTGAGTGGAAGTTTTCCTTCGTTGGTTGAAACGGTCACTCCAAACGGATTCAGATAAGTCTCAAATTCGAAGAAAGGTCTGTTCAATAAAGTGCCTGTGCCATTCAAAACTTTTTCACTGTTGTGAAGGGCAGCTATCGGGACGAACAAGCGCGAAGCAAAACCAGACTCACCTGCAAAAAGATTTTTTTGTGGGGAACGAATGTCGTGAATTTCATTGGCCGGAAATCCGCCTTTGATAGTTAATGTGTTTTTTGAAAGCTGAACAATGGCGCCTAAAGATTCAGCTAGTTTGCGCGCATGAAAAGGATCTTCTGAATTCGGATAATGACGAATGGTTGTTTCTCCAGCGGCAAGCAAAGCAGCGGCTACGTATCGTTGCGCAATGCTCTTCGAGGCAGGAGCCGAAACGACTCCACTAATTTCCGAAGGAAGAATTTCTATTTTCACTTTTCACCAATATAAATGCTCGCAATACCACCGCTCAATGGAATGCAGCGCACACTCTTGTATCCAACCTTTTCCATAACGGACAAGAAATCTTTTCCGGAAGGGAACTGAGCAACTGATTCTGGGAGATAAGCATACGCGCGACTGTCTTTCGAAACCCACTTGCCTAAAGTTGGCATAATGAACTTGAAATAAAATCCGAACAATTGTTTTATGGGGAAATGTTTTGGACGAGAGAATTCCAAAACTACGCCTACGCCGTTTGGACGAAGAACACGCAACATTTCGCGCATACCTTGTTCTAGGTTTTCGAAATTTCTCACACCAAAAGCTACGGTATAAGCATCGAAACTGTGATCCTCAAAAGGAAGATTTTCTGAATCTCCTCTTCGCAATTCAATAATTTGTTCGAAACCTCTTTCCTTAACCTTCTTCCTTCCCACTTCCAACATACCTTCAGAAATGTCTACTCCAACGATGGAAGAAGCATTCAACTTAGACTTTACCGCCTGAAGCGCGAAATCTGCTGTGCCTGTAGCCACATCGAGTACTTTCTTCGGGTGATATTTCTTCAAAATACGAATGGCTCGTTTGCGCCAGATGATATCGATTCCCAGCGAAAAGAAGTGATTTAAAAAATCATAGCTGTGCGCAATTTGATCGAACATTTGCTCAACCTCTTCTTTCTTTCCACCTTGATTATACGGCTTAACTGTTTCCATACTTACATGAATTCGACTTACATCGATTTTGTTCAAATTGAAACTGCAATTCGTTCTGCTTCCAACTTTAATAATTCTTTATCGATTGGAACTACACCAACTTTCTCACACACCAGTCCTCCGGCAAGATTTGCAATCTCGGCAATGTCAGACAAATTCCAATTGGAAGCCAATGCCAAAGTAGCCACTGCAATTACAGTATCGCCCGCTCCTGAAACGTCAACTATCTCACGTTTGTGCGCTGAGTGAGTAGAGAAATTCTCTCCATCGAAAGAGGTTACTCCGTGTTCAGAACGTGTAACCATAACGCCTTCAGCGTTCAATTCGTTTCTCAGATTCACTAACGACTGCTCAATAGAGGCGGTATCATCGGCAGCGAATTCAACCTTCATTCCTTCCTTCAATTCTTTCAAGTTGGGTTTGAAAAGTGAACAGCCAATGTAGTTCTTGAAATTTTTCAATTTTGGATCTACGCTTACTGGAATATTCAAAGCCTTCGCTTTCGCTATGACCTGTGCAATTACTTTTTCAGTCAAAACTCCTTTGTCGTAGTCTTCAAATACTATTGCATCTACTTTTTGTTTGCTTAAAATCTGATCTATACAATCGAGTAAATTCCGCTCGTCTGTTGCAGATAGCGGCCAAGTAATTTCATCGTCAATTCGAACAATATGATGTCCGCCCGAAATAACACGCGTCTTCACGGTTGTCATTCTCTCAGTAGAATCAATAATTCCTTCGGTACTAAAGCCCAAATCCTTCGCCGTCTTTCGGAATATATCTCCCTTCGATCCGTCACCAACTACTGAACACATAATGGCTTTCGCACCCAAGCTATTTACATTCAACGCCACGTTTGCGGCACCGCCTAAACGATTTTCTTTTTTCTGAATGTGAACAATAGGAACGGGAGCTTCCGGAGAAATGCGTTCAACTTTCCCCCACAAATAGGCGTCTATCATAACATCACCAACCACCAAAATGGTTTTCTCAGACAATGAGCTGAAGAACGACTGTACGGATTCTTTATTCAATTTATAACGGTTTTAATTCTGATAAAGCTTGCGCCATTCTTGAAACGGCTTGATCTAAATTCTCTTCGGAAGTGGCATATGAAATTCGAATGCAATTCGAATCGCCAAAGGCATCTCCGGCAACTGTTGCAACATACACTTTGCGCAACAAGTACATGGCCATGTCTTCTGAATTTCTCACTTCGGTTGTACCATCTGTCGTGTTGAAGAAAGCTGTAACGTCTATGTAAAAATAAAATGCCGCCTCAGGAAGATTAATCTTCAATCCAGGTATTTTCGAAAGTCCTTCATACACGCGATCTCTGCGCGTCTTGAACACTTCTATCATTTCGCTTACCACAGAAGGGTCTGCTTCCAACGCCGCTTTCGCAGCCATTTGCGCTATGGTGTTCGCACCGCTAGTAATTTGTCCTTGCATTTTATTGCAGGCCTGAGCAATCCATATCGGAGCGCCAATGTATCCCAATCTCCATCCCGTCATTGCGAATGCTTTTGACACACCATTCACAGTTATGGTTCTATCTAACATGCCTTCGCAAGCGCCAATGGAATAAGTCTTTCCAACAAAATTAATTAGCTCGTAAATCTCATCGCTAATAACATAAACCCCTTCATGCTGAAGAATAACTTTACTCAATGCTTCAAGTTCTTCTTTGCTGTATACTGAGCCCGTTGGGTTACACGGAGAACTGTAAATGATCAACTTCGTTCTATCGTTAATTGCGTTGCTTAATTCTTCTGGAGTAATCTTGAAATTACTTTCAATACCGGTGTGAAGTTCAACAACGGTTCCACCTGCCATCTTTACCATTTCAGAATAGCTTACCCAATATGGACTTGGCATAATTACCTCGTCGCCTGGATTCACCAATGCTAAAATGGCATTTGCTAAACTCTGCTTTGCTCCGGTGCTCACCACTACTTGTTCTGGTGAATAAGTAAGACCGTTATCGCGTTTGAATTTGTTTGAAATAGCTTGACGCAATTCCAGGAATCCGTTTACAGGCGGGTAATGCGTTACGTTCGCGTGAATAGCTGCAATAGCGGCTTCCTTAATAAAATCAGGTGTGTTGAAATCGGGTTCACCAATAGAAAGGTTAACTACAGGCTTCCCCTCTGCAGCCAATTCACGACTCATACGAGACATGGCCAACGTTGCAGATTCAGTCAGTTTTTCTAACAGGTGGGAAACCTTGCCCACGCGCGTATTTTCTTGCATGGTGCAAATTTACGATTTAAGAAAGAAAGTCCTTGAAAATTATGCGATTTCCCAAGATTTTTCAGACCTATGAACGGTGCCCTTGAAAAAGGCCACAGCTTCGTTGTTTTGATTGAAGACCGTTATGTGATAAACACCAATTCGGTTCGACAAACTCTTCTCTTCAACAACAGTTGTTAGCACATCTTCTTGCGCAACCATCTTCACATGAGAAATAGAAGTCTCCACCGAATAACATTTCAGTCCGTGTGCATTGCTTGCAAAGGCCAAGGCGGTATCTGCAAGTGAATACGAAATTCCACCGTGAGCAATTGCGAATCCATTTAACATTTCACTTCGAACCGTCATACGCAAATCGCAAATTCCGGGAGCAACGCGCAAACGCTCAATGCCTATCCATTGGCTAAACGCATCGTTGGTGAACATTAGATCTACAATCTTTTCTGCGTTGGTCATTATTTCTTGTATTGAAGTTCCACTAAGTTACGGTAATGGCCGCTCAATGTCATCAAATCTGAATGACTTCCTTGTTCAATGATCTCTCCTTTTTCCAATACAAAAATCACGTCTGCCTGTTGAATGGTTGAAAGTCTGTGTGCAATAACAATCGATGTTCTATCCTTTGTGAGAAGCTCAGTAGCTCGCTGAATCAGTAATTCAGATTCGGTGTCGATGCTCGAAGTCGCTTCGTCGAGAATAACAATTTTCGGATCTTGAAGGAAGACGCGAACGAAGGCCAAAAGCTGACGTTGTCCTGTGCTCAACAATGTTCCTCTTTCCTTCACATCGAAATCATATCCGCCCGGAAGCGCTAAAATGAATTCATGAGCGCCCACCATCTTGGCTGCAGCAATCATTCGCTCATCTGAAATTTCCGTATTGTATAAGGTTAGATTGTTTCGAATGGAATCGCTGAAAAGAAAAACATCTTGAAGAACAACTCCAATTGTTTTCCGAAGGGTAATCAAGGGTAGCTTCGATAGCTCTACATCGTCAATAAAAATTTCACCGCCGCTTATTTCGTAGAACCGATTCAACAAAGAAATCAAAGTCGATTTTCCAGATCCCGTAGAACCTACAATGGCCGCGTTCTTTCCCGCTTCAATCGTCATGTTGAAATGAGTTAACACCGATTGATTTTCCACATACTGAAAACTCACATCGCGGAATTCAATTCTTCCATTGACATCTTTCATTTCTTCGTGAAGGGCATCTTCTTCAGAATGATCTTCGTCCATCAACTTAAATACACGCTCTGCGTTCACTACCCCCATTTGCAGTACGTTGAAGTTATCTGCCATCTGACGAATGGGTCTATACATCATGGCTATGAACGTGCTGAATTCCAAAATTAATCCTGGAGACATTTCCAAATTCAAACTCGACTTCACTCCCCACCAAAGCAAAAGAGAAACTGAAAGTGCTGAAAGAATTTCAACAACAGGAAAGAACACCGAATACGCCCAAATTCCACGAATGTGAGAATCTCTTTGCTGCGCATTGATTTCTACGAATTTTTCGTTTTCAATTTTCTGACGATTGAAAAATTGAACAATATTCATTCCAGTTACGTGCTCTTGCACGAAGACATTCATGCGCGCCACTTCGTTACGAACATCTTGAAAAGATTTCTTCACGGCTTGTTGAAACACCCGAGTCGCCCATAGTAAAATCGGAATCGGTAGCATAACAATCAAAGTCAACTTCCAATCGAGAAAAAACATGAAACCCACGATCACCAGCAACTTCAGCGTATCGCGAATAATATCGAGCAGACCAACACTGAACACTTCCGCAATACCATCAATGTCTCCAATGTGTCGCGTTACTAATTGTCCGACAGGAGTCTTATCGAAGTAATTCAATTTGTAGCGAATCACTTGGGCATACACCTTCTCGCGCATATCAAGGGTAATGCTTTGCGCCACGCTATTCGCAGCAAGTGTTTGAATGTATTGAAGCGCAATTTCAATAGCAAGGACAACAAAAAACCAAATGGCTACATTCAGTATTTGATTGCTATCACCACCTGGGACTGCAACATCTAGCATGTTCCGCATTTGTTCCGGACGCACCACTGTAAGACCTGAAAGCACAAGAACCAAGATCAAAGTCACCGCGAAACCTCCGCGATAGGGTTTGCTGTATTGATACAGTCGAGCAAATATTTTCCAATCAAACGCCTTCCCTGCTGCCATATTCTAATTTGTTCGGAAGGTAGATTCCGGATAAATAACTCGAGTTAAAAACAGTCCATTCGGACGAACACTTTCACCTGCCTCGTTTCTTGATTTGCTATTTAGCACTTCTTGAAATTCTTCTAAATTCATTTCCCCTCTTCCCACTTGTAACAGTGTTCCCACCACTGCGCGCACCATATTCCGAAGGAATCGATCGGCGGTAATGTGAAAAATCAAAAGTCCTTCCTTCTCCTCCCATCTCGCTTCACGCACATCGCACATCGTTGTCATTTGACCTCCGCCCGATTTGCAGAAGCAAGCAAAATCATGAGAACCTAACATTAAACGAGCTGCGTTGTTCATGGCCTCTACGTTTAATTCTTTTCCGTAGAAGTATGTATAATTGCGTTGAAACGGATCTTTCTTTTTCGCAATGCGATATTCGTAAGAGCGTTCATTCGCATCGAAGCGAGCATGTGCCCGATTGTTTACCTTGAAAAGTCTATAGGCTGCAATGTCCTTTGGCAAAACTTGCTGCAATCGAAACAGCGTTTCCTCTTCATTCAAATCTTGAACTTCTGGAACGAAATGAAGATAAAAATCGCTCGCATGCACTCCCGTATCTGTACGGCCGCATCCGAGCGTAACCACCTTCGGCAAACGCAATATTTTGCATAACGCTTTTTCTAATTCTTCTTGAACCGAATGAGCATTCGGTTGACGTTGCCAACCGTGATAGTTGGTTCCGTCGTAGGCTATTTGCAGGAAGTAGCGTGCAAATTCTGTCTTTTCCTCTTCCTGCTCCATTGCCTAATTACTGAAACATTTCTTTTACACGTTGGAAAAAGCTCTTGTCTTTAGCAGAAGGATTCGGCTTGAAATTTTCTGACTCGCGAAGCTTCGTTAAGATTTCCTTTTCTTCTGATGAAAGTTTCTGGGGTGTCCAAACATTGATGTTCACCATTAAATCTCCAGAACCGTATCCGTTTACATCTGGTATTCCTTTTCCTTTCAAACGTAGTATTTTTCCAGCTTGAGTTCCCGGCTCTATTTTTATTTGAGCCTTGCCCTTCACCAAAGGAATTTCAATGCTTGCTCCCATAGCGGCATCTACGAAATTCAAATACAAATCGTAGTACAAGTGAACGCCATCGCGTTTCAATTCAGTGTGTTCCTCTTCTTCAATCTGAACGAGTAAATCGCCAGGCACTCCGCCAAACGGACCGGCATTTCCTTTTCCAGAAACATTCAACGTCATTCCTTCACCAACACCCGCTGGAATTTTAATTTCCACCGTTTCTTCTTTGCGAACCTGTCCGTATGCATCGGCGTCTTTCGGACGATCCTTAATTGATTTTCCTGCACCGCTGCAAACGTGACAAGTGGCCGCGGTTTGCATGGCACCTAAAATGGTTTGTTGCACGCGACGTATTTGACCAGATCCTCCGCAAGTAGAACAGGTATCGTAGGTTACGCCATCGGCGTTCGCCATTTTGAAGACCTTAATCTTCTTAGTTGTTCCAAATGCAATTTCTTCCAAATTCAATTTAACACGAATGCGCAGGTTACTTCCTTTCACTCTTCTTGAACTTGATCTACTTCCTCCGCCTCCCCCAAATCCCCCGAAAATATCTCCAAATTGAGAGAAGATATCGTCCATATTCATTCCTCCGCCATAGCCTTGTCCGCCTCCACCTCCGCCCATTCCGGCATGACCGAACTGATCATAGCGCTGACGCTTTTGATTATCACTTAACACCTCATAAGCCTCGGCAGCTTCTTTGAATTTCTCTTCCGCCGAACTATCGTCAGGATTTTTATCGGGGTGGAATTGAATAGCCAATTTGCGATAGGCCTTTTTAATATCAGCCTCATTCGCACTTCGTGCAATACCCAATACGTCGTAGAAATCTTTCTTAGCCATAATTATTTTCCAACCACTACTTTGGCGTAGCGTATTACATTATCGTTTAACAAATAACCCTTCTCCATGGTATCTATTACTGTGTTCTTTTGCTCATCTGTAGGAGCAGGAAACTCGGTAATTGCCTCATGAAAATCTACGTTGAAAGGAAGACCGTTGCTTTCCATAGGCTTCAATCCTTTCTTCTCCAATTCACCAACAAGCTTTCCGTAAATTAATGCAAAACCTTCCTTAACTGCAGTCATATCCTCGCTTGTCTCATTCGCCTTCATGGCCAATTCGAACACATCTAAAACCGGAAGCAAACCGCTAATCACATCTCGTGAAGCATTGCTTAACAATTCAATTCGTTCACGATTCTTCTGTTTTCTGAAATTATCAAAATCAGCAGTTAGGCGCAGGTATTTGTCTTTCCATTCTGCCGTTACTTGCTCTGCTGTTGGTTCAGCCGGGCTCTCCGAGGTTGCCTCTGCTGCAGTCTCCTCAAGAGGAGTCTCGTTCACTTCGTTATTTTCCAATTCTTGTGACTGATTGTCATTCAATTCTTCTGTCATATCTCAAAATTTAATATAAAACCCATTTGACAATCGTTGAGCCAAGCCAAAAAGAGCGACAGGCTGTCAGAAAACAAAACGGGCCGAATGTGATTCGGCCCGCAAAGATAACTTATATCGTTAGATCAATTGAACGAAGAAACGTACTTGTCCAATTCCATATCTAAAGAAGGTCCGCGAAGGTTCTTCGCGACAATAATTCCGTTTTCATCTATCAATACACTTGAGGGAATACTTGAAATCCCATAAAGCTGTCCGGCAGCATTGGCCCAGCCTTTCATATCACACACATGGTTCTTCCACAACAATCCGTCTTTTGCAATAGCTTCCTCCCAAGCAGTCTTGTTCTGATCGAAACTCACAGAAAAAATTTCAAATCCTTTTGCTGTTTTGAATTTAGCTTTACTGTATTTGTTGTAAGCCGCAACAACATTCGGGTTTTCTCTACGGCAAGGTCCGCACCATGAAGCCCAGAAATCGATTAAGACCAATTTCCCACGAAGCGAAGAAAGTTTCAATTCCTTTCCGTCAACTCCTTTCATAATAATGTTTGGAGCTTCGTCGCCGATTTCCAAACCAATTTTCGCAGTTGTTGGAACTGCATTTTTATCGTTTACCGAAGTAAAACTGAACATCACTGCTACTGCGAGAAGCAAAGTGAAAGGGACAAGGTTTTTTTTCATAATTATTGAATTCATTTCAAATATAAAACAGTATTTCTCACTCAAGCCAAAGTTCTTGCCAAAGAGTTTTTTACACTCTTCTGATGTCGGCTCCCAATACTTGAAGACGTGCTTCAATATCTTGATAACCGCGATCGATCTGCTCAATGTTCTGAATAGTAGACTTTCCTTTCGCGCTCAAAGCCGCAATGAGCAGGGAAACACCGGCACGAATATCCGGAGAAGACATAGTTACGCCTTTCAATGAAGACTTGCGATCTAAACCAATGACAGTCGCTCTGTGGGGATCGCACAAAATAATTTGCGCTCCCATATCAATGAGCTTGTCCACGAAGAACAAACGGCTTTCGAACATTTTCTGATGAATAAGAACAGAACCTCTCGCTTGAGTCGCTGTGACCAGAGCGATAGAGATTAAGTCAGGCGTGAATCCCGGCCATGGCGCATCGCTTATGGTCATGATTGAACCATCGATGAATGTATCAATCTCATAAGAATCTTGAGCCGGAATATGAAGATCATCTCCATTCACAAGATTGACTTGAATTCCCATGCGACGGAACATTTCAGGTATAATTCCCAAATCGTTGTATG
This sequence comes from Flavobacteriales bacterium, assembly GCA_044371675.1. Classification (GTDB taxonomy): domain Bacteria; phylum Bacteroidota; class Bacteroidia; order Flavobacteriales_D; family Sanyastnellaceae; genus CAIZGX01. Next base: position 71,290 of record JBILTF010000001.1, on the reverse strand, counting down.
AAACGTCTTTGATCAAAATATCTCCTTTCGTCATGGCAGCCATTCCAATGAAAGAACCTATTTCAATCATATCTGGAAGACATCTGTGCTCGGTTCCTCCTAGTTTCTCAACCCCTTCAATGATGAGTAAATTCGAACCAATACCCGAGATTTTTCCGCCCATTCGATTGATCATCTTGCACAACTGCTGCAAATAAGGTTCGCAAGCGGCGTTGTATATCGATGTAGTTCCCTCTGCCAAAGCTGCAGCCATAACAATGTTTGCTGTTCCCGTCACTGAAGCTTCATCCAACAACATGTATGCGCCCTTCAAGCGCGGAGCAGTTACACTATAAAAGTAATTCACCGCATCGTAATTGAACGTCGCACCCAAATTTTGAAAACCTGTGAAGTGTGTATCCAGACGTCGTCTTCCGATTTTATCTCCGCCTGGTTTCGGTATATACCCTTGCCCAAATCTTCCAAGCATAGGACCTACTAACATGATCGAACCGCGCAGGGCGGCCGCCTTCTTCTTGTAATCTTCGGTAGTTAAATATTCAAGATTCACATCGTCGGCGGTGAATTTGAATTCGCCTTTCGCCAACTTTTCCACCTTCACTCCAATGTCTTGAAGCAAATCGATCAGCTTCAACACGTCAATGATTTCGGGAATATTGCGAATAATAACTGGCTCTGCAGTAAGCAGAACAGCAGATATTATCTGTAACGCCTCGTTCTTCGCGCCTTGCGGAATTACAGTTCCTTTTAAGGCATTACCTCCTACAATTTCAAAAGCCGACATATCTCTTAATTTTCTTCGAAGAAAATGCGAAACTTCCTTGTCCCGAACTCAGAAATTCAAAATTATCAACGTCGGACAATGGATTACGCAAGGTGTGGTCTATTTTTGAAATGACTTATGATCAGAAGAATTTTCGCACTTTGTATACTTATGGCCCTTAACCAACGGACTAATGCTCAAGATTGGGCCAATTTGGACTATTACAGAAATGCCAATACACTGCTTGAAAACCCAATAGAAAATGAAGACCGCGTGGTGTTCATGGGAAATTCCATTACAGAATTCTGGGAAAACATTCATCCCGATTTCTTTGTTGGAAAAACATACGTGAATAGAGGTATCGGTGGACAAACCACTTCTCAAATGCTTCTTCGTTTTCGTGCCGATGTGGTAAATCTTCACCCAAAAGTTGTTGTATTTCTTGGTGGCACCAACGACATTGCAGGAAATACGGGCGATGTGTCACTCGACATGATTGAAGACAATATCTTTTCCATGATTGAATTGGCCAAGTTGAATGACATCTCAGTTATCTTATGCTCTGTTCTTCCTGTCTTCGATTACCCTTGGAGCCCTGGAAAAGAACCCGCTGAAAAAATTATTGCGTTGAACGAAGCGCTTCGTTTCTATGCAGAAACACATGATGTAACCTTCGTGGATTTTCACACACCCATGAAAGATGAACGCAATGGATTGCGCATTGAATTGGGCGAAGACGGTGTGCATCCGAATGTTGCAGGTTACCTCATCATGGAACCCTTAGTCGAGTCGGCTATTTCCACGGAACTTCAAAAAATAAAAAATAAACAGAATTAGTACCTTTAGAAAATGAAAAAATTAGTTTTAATCTTCTCCACTCTTCTTGTTTCCAACATCCTTTGGTCTCAAGTTATAATAAACGAAGGAAGCAATAAGAACTATAGCCTAATAGCAGATGAAGATGGTGAATACGAAGATTGGGTTGAACTTTATAACGCTGGAACTTCGGCAGTAGATCTTTTTGGTTATTCTTTAACCGACAATTCTACAACTCCAACAGAATGGACTTTCCCTCATTACACAATGAATCCTGGAGAATTCCTAGTTATTTTTTGCAGTGAAAAAAACAGGTTTGCAACCAATCCCTTTACCACAACAATCAATACTGGTTCGTTCACCCCTGTTGTCGGTTGGAACACCCACAACTTCACGACGCCTTTTCAATGGGATGGCCTTTCGAGTATTGCCATCAATGTTTGTTCCTACAGCAATACTGGATACATTTCCAACTCCTCTTTCATGCAAACAGCTACGGCATACGGCTCAACCACCTATAGCTCTATCGACGGGAGCGAAGGTTCATGTTCCTATGGCCAAGGAACTCTTGCGTTCCAGCGTCCGAACATGAAATTAAATGGCATAACCATAGGCACCGGAACCATTCAAAATGGCTATACCGACTACCCAGCACCTTATGGGAATTGGTATTGGAGCGCTCGCAATCAAATGCTTATTCCTGCAGTTGAGCTAACTGCCGCTGGGCTTTCAGCTGGACCAATTACTTCTCTTGGTTTTCAGGTAGCGGCTACAGATGCCGTAAATTATACCTATGTGGAATTAGCATTGAAAAATGTTTCGGAAACGGCCATGAGTTCTGACTTTATTACAAGCGCTGGCAACCAATTTCACACGAATTTCAAAATTTCAGGATCTGGCGACACATTGTTTCTCTACAACCCTTCACAAGTGTTAGAAAATAGTTTAATTGTGAAATGTCAAGCAGTGGACATAAGCGTTGGACGCTATCCGAACGGATCGAATACGAACTCACTCTTCGCCACGCCAACTCCTGACGCCAGCAATAGCGAAACGCCGGCATTGGGATATGCAATTGCACCATTGTTCGACCATAACCCTGGTGTATACACAACTCCCTTCAACGCTACTATTCTTGATTTAAACACCGCCCCTTCGACCATTCGATATACCCTAGACGGAAGTGAGCCAACAAGCAGTTCGCCAGTATACACAGGAACACCTATAACATTTTTCCAATCAAAAATATTCCGCGCACGGGCCTTCAAACCCAATTACATTGAGAGTAATGTAACATCTGCATCGTTCTTATTCAACATAAGTCACACCACACCCATTCTTTCTATTACAACAGACAATGCGAATTTGTACGGAGATCAAGGAATCTTCGATCATTGGGATCAGGATTGGTTGCGCAATGCGCATGTAGATTATTTCGATTCTATTCCTGGTCATCCGCTTGTGTTTTCTCAAAACACAGGAATGCAAATCGACGGTGGCGCGGGTGGAAGTCGCTCTCAACCGCAGCACTCCTTCCGTTTGGAACTAGCCCATAGCGTTCTGGGTGAAAATTCTGTAAATGAAGTGATCATTCCAGGGAGACCAAATAGAAATAAATACTCTGAATTTTATCTTCGCAATGGAAGTAATCAATATTTGGCTCTTCCATACAAAGAGGCCTGCCAAGCCGAACTCATGTGTCGAGGAGCAAATGCTTATTACAGCGCTTATCGCCCAGCAACAGTTTATATCAACGGACAATACTTTGGACTATACGAACTGCGCGAAAAGTACAACGCTGAAATGTTTAAAGAGAACGAAGGAGCCAACAAAGACTCTGTCGAACTTATGTCATTGAGTTATTGGTATGGAGGAATGCTTCGTGCCGTTGAGGGTTCGACCAGTAATTTCTGGAATTCTTACAACACGTTCAATGCTTTGAACGAAGCAAGCCCTAATTATTGGAGCGAAGCGGATCAACATTTCGACATGACTTATTACACGGATTACATTATTTCGGAATCGTGGATGGGTAATGTAGACTGGCCGGGTAACAACATTAAAATTTATCGTTCTAACACAACAAATAACCGTTGGAGATTCGCCACCATTGATTTGGAATTGGCGCTGAATCCGAATGCTTGGACCGATTGCTATTTCAACCACATCGACTACATGTCGGGACAAAGCACGGACAATCCGTATATCAACATCTGGTTGCAGAGCATTCAAAACACCCTTTACAAAAACTACTTCATCAATCGATTCGCTGATTTAATGAACACGAACTACCGTCCTGAAAGACTCATTGCTGTAGAGAATCGTTATTTCAATTTAACTGCACCTGAAATGCCGAATGAATATCAACGCTGGGGAGACGCAGGCAATGTACCCGGACAAATGGATTATTTCTACAACAATCACATGACCTTCCAATCTGAATTGCTTTGCAGAACAGAGCAGGTTCGCGATCACATTCAAAACAGATTTGCATTACCGCAACAAGTAGATGTAACTCTTGATGTACTGCCAATAGGATCTGGTAAAATTCACATCAGCACCATTCAACCAACGGAATATCCTTGGACAGGAGTATACTTCGACGGAGTTCCTGTGAAAATTGAAGCCATTGCGAATCCGGGCTATGAATTCGCTTATTGGGATAACAGCAGTTTAATCAATGACATTTTAGATTCTGTTTGGGAAGGAAATATCTCATTGAACACTGCTCAATTCACAGCGCATTTCCAATCGAATGTGAATGTAAATGAAGAGGATGACAATGTATTTAAAATATACCCTTCACCAGCTCAAGACTACATTCAAGTGGTTGCTGAGGCACAATTCAGAGGACTTTCCTATTCCATCTTCGATATACAAGGAAAATTGGTTCACAGCGGAAACATGCAAAATCAAGGCTCAACGCGAATCGATGTTTCACAATTCAGCTCTGGAATGTATGCCGTTCAAATTTCAGACAGCCTGAAAGGAATTGTCGCTAAAAAAATATTTGTTAAGGAATAATCCCCACTTTTGCCGCTCTAAAAAATAAATCATGTCAGTAAACAAAGTAGTTCGAAGAGTCACCACCCATACCCTTCAAGAAATGAAGAACAAGGGCGAGAAGATTGCTATGCTAACCGCATACGACTATTCCATGGCTCTCATAGTTGACCAATCTGGGATTGATGTCATCCTGGTCGGAGATTCGGCGTCGAATGTTATGGCTGGACATGAAACCACACTGCCTATTACATTGGACCAAATGATCTATCACGCGGCCAGTGTGGTTCGCGCTTGCAATCGATCACTGGTTGTCGTAGATATGCCCTTCGGTTCATATCAAGGAAACTCAAAAGAAGCGTTAAACTCAGCGATTCGTATCATGAAGGAAACAGGTGGGCACGCTGTTAAACTAGAAGGAGGAGAAGAAATTGTTGAAAGTGTAAAACGTATCTTAACTGCGGGTATTCCTGTAATGGGACACCTTGGGTTAACTCCTCAGAGTATTTATAAATTCGGAACATATCAAGTCCGTGCGAAGGAAGAAGTTGAGGCCGATCGTTTGATTCACGATGCGAAACTTTTAGCCGAGAGTGGTTGTTTTGCCATTGTCTTAGAAAAAATTCCAGCAGCACTTGCGAAGCGCGTTGCTCAAGAAGTGCATGTTCCAATTATTGGAATTGGTGCTGGTGGTGACGTTGATGGACAAGTATTGGTGCTGCACGATATGCTTGGAATTACTGAAGGATTCACTCCTCGCTTTTTGAGAAAATATTTGAACATGGGAGAGCAAATGCGCGGTGCGTTAGAGCAATATGTTAGTGATGTAAGAAGCGCAGATTTCCCGAACAACAAAGAGCAGTATTGATGAAAAAACACGCGCCCAAAGTTTGGGACCGAGCACCAAAAAAACCGCTTGAAGTAACAACCCTTGAAAACCTTCGCATTCTCTACGAAGACAACCACATTATTGCCGTTAACAAACGCAATTCCGATATTGTTCAAGGTGATAAAACAGGAGACGTGGTTCTAAGCGACATCATTAAACAATACCTTAAGATAACCTACAATAAACCCGGTGAAGTTTTTTGCGGAACTGTTCACCGCATAGACCGCCCTGTAAGCGGTGTTGTGGTGTTCGCTAAAACAAGTAAGGCTCTTTCGAGACTTACAATTGACTTCAAAACACGTGATGTATTCAAAACCTACTGGGCTGTCGTGCAAGATGCGCCGCCAAAGATGGAAGGGCATGTGATTAATTACTTGTGGAAAGATGAAAAACAAAACAAGTCTTTCTTTTATAACGAACCGGCTGCCGATAGAAAAGAATCTGAACTGACCTACAAAGTCCTCGGAAAAGGTGATCATTACACGTTTGTAGAAGTATATCCGAAAACAGGAAGACACCATCAAATTCGAGCAACACTCTCGCAATTGGGCTGTCCGATTAAGGGAGACATTAAATACGGAAGCAAGAGAACCAACGACAACGCTAGTATTCATCTTCATGCAAGAAAAATTGAGTTTACACACCCTGTAAAAAAGACTCCTGTTGTAATCTCGGCACCACCACCGGAAGATCCCCTTTGGGATGCATTCTTGATTCAAGCCTTTGAATAACCTGTGCGTAAAATCACACATTGTAAAGCATCACTCACACTATATTTGTCCTCTCAAAAAAAATGAATTATATGGAAGCGAACGAACACATTAAATGCCTCATCCTAGGCAGCGGCCCGGCAGGTTATACTGCTGCAATTTATGCTGCACGTGCAGATATGAAGCCTGTCATCTACCAAGGACAGCAACCTGGTGGACAATTGATGGACACAACAGAAGTAGACAATTTCCCGGGATACCCATCAGGAGTTCGTGGCCCAGAAATGATGGCCGATATGGAAAATCAAGCCAAGCGCTTCGGCACCGACATTCGCAATGGATGGGTGACTAAAGTAGATTTTTCAGGAAGCAAACATATAATTGAAATAGACAACGGAAAACACATTGTAAGTGCAGATTCTGTAATTATTGCAACGGGTGCTTCAGCCAAATGGTTGGGTCTTGACAATGAAATCCGACTTCGTAATTTAGGTGGCGGAGTAAGTGCCTGTGCGGTGTGTGATGGATTCTTCTACCGCAATCAAGATGTTGCTATTGTAGGAGCCGGAGATACAGCGGCTGAGGAAGCTACCTATTTGGCTAAGCTTTGTAGGAAAGTATATATGATTGTAAGAAGCGATAAAATGCGTGCTTCTAGAGCCATGCAGAACCGTGTTCTTGAAACACCTAATATTGAAATTCTATGGAATTCAACCACAGAAGATATTTTAGGAAAAGACGCGGTTGAAGCCGCTATTTTCAAAAATTCTGCGACAGGCGAAAGTCGCACGGTTGACATTACTGGGTTCTTCGTGGCTATCGGACACAATCCCAACACGGGTGTATTCAAAGAATTCATAACCACAGATGAAACCGGCTATATCATAAACACTCCAGGATCTTCGAAGACCAATGTTGAAGGGGTATTCGTTGCAGGAGATGCCGCTGACAAAACATACCGTCAGGCAGTAACTGCTGCTGGAACGGGCTGTATGGCTGCGTTAGATGCTGAACGTTATTTGGCTTCAAAAGGAATTCACTAAGAGAATTTATTCCAAGAAAAAAGGTCGACGCTGTCGACCTTTTTTTTTCTAGTGGGGTGGCTTATGGGATTCGAACCCACGACCCTCAGAACCACAAACTGATGCTCTAACCAACTGAGCTAAAACCACCGTCTAAGAGGGCGTAAAGATAAACACATAACTTCTATTTGAACAAATACCCCTGAGTATTTTTTTGAATTTGTATCTTGCAGCAGTGAAAAAAAAGCTTCATGTCCTTTTTCTAAGCAGTTGGTTTCCGAGTAAAACCCACCCTACCCTTGGGAATTTTGTTCAGCGTCATGCCGAGGCTGTTGCGCTCTTTGCAAAGGTCACTGTGCTTTACCTTTCAAAAAACAATAAGACTAGCGCTTTCGAGATTGAAGACGAGATAGAAGGAAATGTGCGCATAGTTCGGGTTTACTACGGTTCAAACGGCATGTTGTTTCGAAACAGAATTCAAGCTTTAAAAATAGGAATCGCTCACATCAATTTCAACCAAAACAAACCAGATATCGTGCAGTTGAATATGGTTTGGCCTGAAGGATGGCAAGCACTTTTCATCCGACAAAAATGGAAGATACCGTTTGTCATTTCAGAAAACTGGACAGGCTACCACCCTAATGAACGTTCGCCTCTTTCCTTCCGCATAAAAAGCTACATACGTTTCATTGCGAACAGATCCAAACTTCTCTTACCCGTCACATTTCAACTCGAAAAAGCCATGCGCACTTTTGGATTCAACAGACCATCGGTCACTGTTCCAAACGTTGTAAACACAGCATATTTTAAGATTGAAAAGAAGAATTTGGTGCATACGTATGTGCATCTTTCACATCTCGACAACGACCATAAAAACATTGAAGGAATTCTTAGCACTTGGAAGATATTCTCTGACCAAACGGAAGACGTTATCTTAGAACTTGGCGGCGACGGTGATATTCAACATTGGAAAAAAAGAAGTTTGGAAATAGGCATACGCTCAAGCAGTATCGCCTTTTTCGGGTCGTTGAATCAAGAGGAAGTCGCAGAAAAAATGAACGCTTCGCACACCTTTGTGTTGTTCAGCAACTACGAAAATTTGCCTTTGGTTATGATTGAAGCTATGGCCAGTGGAATGAATGTTATTGCAACACGTGTTGGCGGAATTGCAGAGCACATGGGCTCTTCTAAATGGAACAAACTCATTGATGCTAAAAATGAAGAGCAACTATTAAATGCATTGAGTGAATCTCACAGCGAAATGAATGAGGTAAATCGCTACGAAATTTCTTATTATGCTACGAATTATTTTTCATACGAATCGGTTGGAAAACAATTCATGTATGCCTACGATCAAGCACTGCACATATGAAGAAAGTAGAATTTCTTTCCATATTAAATCGTGCGTTTGGAATGATTTCGGCGCTGCTCTTAGTGCTATTGAATTTGCATTTCGTTCATGTTGAAGGACAAGGAACTATTGCGTTAATCAATTTCGGAATTCTTATCGTCGCGACTCTGAGTCAGTTTATAGGCGGAGGAGCGCTCATCTATTTAATCCCGCGAATTGGTGAGAACAAAATTGCATTGCCATCTATTATTTGGATTGCTATTAGCGCAATTATAACCTCTGTTTTATTGCTCGCCCTTGGTGCTCCATTCATTGGATTTACGATACTCCTTGGAACCTTACAATCTCTCTTCGTATTGCAACAAATGATCTTACTTGGAAAAGAAAAAATAGGGTCTTATCAAATTCTACTTTTCACTCAATCTGTTTCTTCATTGTTTTTCGTGACGTGTTTTTATTTCACCACAGATTGGGGAATAATGGCCTTTATTTCCGGACAACTTCTTTCATTTATTGTCACAGCTTCTGTGGGATTTTATCACACTCCACATGTCTGGAAAAAGATGCGATTCGATTTGTCGAAAAACGATTTGCAGCAAACGGCAAAGCTTGGTGGCTATGCACAATTGGGGAATATTTTCCATTTAGGAAATCAACGATCTTATTTGTATTTTCTAGAAAATCTCGGCGCCGAAGGGAAAATTTTCACAGGCGTTTTTTCCATTCTTATGTATGTAGCTGAAGCGCTATGGTCAGTCGTGAAAAGCTTATCCTCAATTCTTGCATCTCGCGTAGCGCAATCGTCAGACTTCAGCGAACACCTTTTGCTAACCAAACGCTATTTAGTGCTTGGCGTAACAACAACTGTCTTCGGCACACTTTGCTTTTTGGTTGTTCCTAACAGCTGGCTAGCTCCATTCGTAGATTTCGACATCGCATTTATTAAAGAAGGTTTTTTCTTTCTAATACCCGGCATTGTTGCGAACACAATTACTGTTTCATTCGCGCATCTCTTTTCTGGAAAAGGCCTTCATCAAAACAACTTTTACTCTGCATTAACAGGATTCGCTGTAGCGATTATGTGCTCATCGCTGCTCATTCCAACCGATCATTTAAACGGTGCGTGCATAGCGGCATCTGCTGCCTTTTTATCTCAGAGTCTCGTGCAGATTTTTCTTTTTTTCAGGTTGAAGAAAAAAGAATTCTCAGTCTAAGTTGAAAATATCGCGCATTCCAATGGGTCGCGATGCAACAAATCCTTCGCCGTATTGATATCCCGCCAAACGCCCAAAATCCAGGGCTCTTCCTTTTACGAAATCGAAGAACTCCTCTCCTGAAATTGGGGTCTTCGGATCTTCCGCATTCGGATCAAAAAACTGACTCGAAAAAGACTTCAGAGCTTCGATTTTCTTATCCATGTGTTCCGTTATGTCAATGACAAAATCAGGGGTGTTGTAATAATCCTGATTGAAATGATACAATGCACGTGGACGCCATGCCTCGTAATTCGTTTTAATCTTCGGGAGACCCGCATAAAAGCAGCAATCCGCTACTAATTTCGCTGCTCGCGCATGGTCTGGATGACGATCACGAAGTGAATTCGTGAAAACTATTTCAGGTCTGTACTTTCGTATTGCGTCAATTACCCGCATTTTGTTTTCAGGAGTATCTGTGAAAAAGCAATCCGCCATTTCCAAATTTTCTCTAAAATGAGTTCCCATAATTCGAGAAGCATTTTCTGCTTCAACCATTCGTAATTCAGCACTGCCCCTTGTGCCAAGCTCACCTTGTGTGAGATCTACCAACGCCACAATTTTACCTTCCTTAACAGATTTAATTATTGTTCCGGCCGCACTAATTTCAGCATCGTCTGGATGCGCAGAAATGACAAGTAAATCAACTTTATTCATTGTGCAAATCTCCGAAAATTTAATCCAAATCGAGTTAAGAAATTAATCCTTATTTTCGCAACAGATGTTTAGGAGACTTTTTTTCACATTAATCGCTGTGCTTGTCAGCACTATTTCCTATGCCCAGCCATCAGGCTATTTAGAATCGGCTCTAGAGATGATGGCAGATACAACTTCTTGGTCAAATGCTGTAGAATACCTCAAGACTAAAAAAGTTACTATTTACTCTACTCCGAATTTACCGGACATTAACCTTGATTTAAAAGGACTTTCAGATTCGCTGTCCACCATTCCGAGTTACGCCAATTACCAAAATTGGGATACACAAAACATTTGGCACAAGAAGCGTAATGTTAATTTCCAAAACGATTCAACGCTCATTTTTCGGCTAATCGTTGATTCATGTGACTTCGCATTTCCAACAGACATCGGAAGACAGACATCGCCATTCGGGCCGAGATGGGGTCGACTTCATGCGGGTTTAGATTTAGACTTAGACACTGGAGACCCTGTTTACAGCATGTTTGAAGGACTTGTCCGCATTTCTCAGTTTAGCGACACTTATGGCAATGTAGTAGTTGTGCGTCACCCAAACGGTCTCGAAACACTGTACGCCCATATGTCGGCAAGAATGGTAGTGCCGGGGCAATACGTTCAGGCAGGGAACATGCTTGGATTGGGAGGAAATACCGGAAGATCATACGGGGCTCATCTCCATTTTGAAACACGATACCTCGGAAATCCATTTGACCCAGCTTACCTGATTACCCCGAATCAAAAGGCCTTGAAATCAACTGTATTCGAGCTTACAAAAAAGAAACTCAACGCTCCAACAAACCCACCGGCTGCCCCAACAGCTAATAACAACTCGAAAGGAAATTCAGGAAATAAATATCACACCGTCAAGCGCGGAGACACCCTTTCCTCTATTGCCGCAAAGAACCGAACTACGGTTTCTAAGCTCTGTAAACTGAATAAAATTAAGACTACAACCAATTTAAAAATTGGGCAAAAAATTAAAGTCCGGTAAATCTTCTACTTATCTTTACCCACGACACTTCTATTTCCGTTTAACCAAGAACAAAAGGTAGACTTTGATGTTTTGAAGTTATGAGTAAACGAGTTGCCGTAATAGGTGCTGGATTCGCTGGATTATCCGCTGCATGCAGATTGGCTCAACTGGGCTACGAAACACATGTATTCGAGAAACATTCAACACCTGGCGGAAGATGCAGGGTTTTTGAAAAAGAAGGATTCACCTTCGACATGGGGCCAAGTTGGTACTGGATGCCAGAAATTTTCGATCAGTTTTTTGAGCAATACGGTGAAAAAAGAAGCGATTACTACTCATTAGAGAGATTAGACCCTTCCTATCGCGTATACTTTTCAAACAAGATTTTAGATATCCCAGCCTCAGCCGATGAGCTCGGACAGAAGCTTGAAGCATTGGAACCCGGCAGTAAAGAAAATCTCAAAAAGTTTCTTGCTGAAGCCAAATACAAATACGAGACGGGAATGGGGGAATTCGTTTGGAAACCCTCCCTTTCAGCAACAGAATTTTTAGATCTGAAACTTCTCAAAGCCGCCGTGCGCATTCATCTCTTCAATTCAATTTCATCGCACATTCGGAAATACTTCAAGCATCCAGAAATTATTCAATTGCTAGAATTTCCCGTTTTATTCCTCGGAGCTAAACCAGACAAAACCCCAGCTCTCTATAGTTTAATGAACTACGCAGATATTGAATTAGGCACTTGGTATCCCAAGAAGGGAATGGGAGAAATTCCCAAAGCCATGGAAAAAGTGGCGAAAAAACTGGGCGTAACATTTCACTACAACAATACTGTCACTCAAATTGAATCGCTCCATGGTAAGGCCAAGCGGCTCATTACTTCGTTAGGAAATTTCGAAATAGACGCAATCATTGCCGGGGCAGATTACCATCATGTGGAAACGAAAATGCTCGCTCCAGCCGACCGCACATACTCTGAAGAGTACTGGAAATCACGCACGATGTCACCTTCTTCCTTGTTGTTTTACCTCGGCGTAAATAAGCGTGTAAGCAATCTACTTCATCACAATTTGTTTTTCGATGAGCCCTTCGATCAACATGCCAGAGAAATTTACGACAATCCTCAATGGCCAACCCAACCATTGTTTTACGCTTGTGTGCCTTCGATTACCGATAAAACTGTAGCTCCGGAAAACTGTGAAAACATTTTTTTATTGGTTCCTGTCGCTCCCGATTTGACCAGTGATGAATCGCTAAGAGACAAGTACCTTCAAAATATGTTCGATCGTATTGAAAAAAGAACTGGAGAGTCCATTCGTGAAAATATAGTTTACAAAAGAAGCTTTGCTCACGAAGAATTTATTTCTGAATACAACAGTTTCAAGGGCAATGCCTATGGACTAGCCAACACTTTAAAGCAAACGGCAATTCTGAAACCTTCCATGCGAAGTAAAAAATTAAGCAACTTGTTCTATGCTGGACAACTTACTGTCCCTGGTCCCGGGATGCCGCCGAGCATTATCAGTGGACAACTTGCCGCCGAGACCATGAACAAACTTCTTTTTCAATCATAATATCATGACAGGAAAACCACTATTCGACAGCGTTTCCTTCGATTGCAGTAAGCTCACCACCCATGCATACAGCACCAGCTTTAGCCTTGGCATTCGTACACTTGGAAAAGAAATCAGAAATCCTATTTATGCGATATACGGCTTCGTGCGTTTCGCAGATGAAATTGTAGATACTTTTCACGACTATGAAAAGCACCAGCTCATGGAACGCTTCCGAAAAGACACTGTGCTTGCTATTGAAGAGCGTATTTCATTGAACCCTATTTTGAATGCCTTCCAGAACACATATCACAAGTTTAATTTGGAATGGGAACTTGTAGATACTTTTTTGAAGAGTATGGAAATGGATCTTCACCAAATGGAACACGACCGTGATTCATACGAAACCTATATTCTTGGATCTGCGGAAGTGGTTGGACTTATGTGTTTGCATGTTTTTGTAAATGGAAATCAATCGGAATACGAAAAGTTAAAACCTTCTGCTATGAAGCTTGGTGCAGCATTTCAGAAGATTAACTTCTTGCGCGACTTACATGCAGATTACAACGCCTTAGGCAGAGTCTATTTTCCGAATGTAGACATGACGCATTTCGATGAGCCCACGAAAAAAGCTATTGAAAAAGAAATTAAAGAAGATTTCAGACTTGCATACATTGGAGTACTTGAACTCCCGAAAGAAGCCAGATTCGGTGTACTCATTGCATTCAAATATTATTACAAATTGTTTCTTAAAATACAAGCACTACCCTGCGAAAGAATTTTAAAAGAGCGCATTCGGGTAGCGAATCCAAAGAAAATTGCACTGCTTGCGAAAACCTATCTACAGCACAACTTAAATTTACTCTAATGAAATTGGTGGTTGGAAAGTCATTCGCAGTGATTCTATTTCTTTGTATTTACCAAAAAACACTTGGACAAGAAATTCAATGTCAGAAATTATTTATTGCTGCGCAAAATGAACCTGCTAAACAAGAGTTCTACAATTACTGCGCAAACCTATCAAATAGAAATAATACACAACAAGCATATTTCGGAGTAGCCACAGCCATGTACGCTGAGCTTGTTTCAAACCCCGCAGATAAACTCAGTTACTTCAGTCGTGGAAAAGATCTGTTAGAAAAAGCGATAGCCAATGATTATTGGAATGAAGAATTACGCTTTCTACGATATTCTGTTCAAGACAAGGCGCCTTGGATGTTGCAATACCATGATAAATTAGACGAAGATTCTTATTACATTTTTCAGTCGCTTTCTTCCGGGAAAATGAATAAGAGCAAAGCATTTTGGAAGATTGTGATTCAGTTCATGATTCACAGTGAAAACATTAGTGCAGACCTAAAAGCTAAATACAGCCAATTGTGATAGAATTTGTAGTCCTTGTAGACGAGCAAGACAACGCCATTGGAAAAATGGAAAAACAACAAGCCCACGTTGAAGGAGTCTTGCATAGAGCTTTTTCAATTTTCATTTTCAATTCAGACAAAGAGTTGCTTCTTCAAAAAAGAGCATCGTCGAAATATCATTGCGGAGGACTCTGGACCAACACTTGTTGCTCGCACCCGAGAGAAAACGAAAATGTTTTAGAAGCCGCAAATAGAAGATTAAAAGAAGAGATGGGAATGCGGAGTTTGCTAATGCCTATCTTCACATTTGTATACAAGGCAGAATTTGCAAACGGCTTAACGGAGCACGAGTTCGATCATGTTTTTTTCGGCGTATCGAATCAATTGCCTTCCATCAATCTTGAGGAAGTTGAAGATTATCGATTTGTTGGGATGGAAGAACTTCAGCTCGAAATAAAAAAATCGCCGCAGAACTTCACTCCGTGGTTCCTCATTGCACTAGACCGAGTAAATGAATTTAATGCACTTCAATCATGACACTAAACATTGCCCTAGTAGTTATCACGTTTCTTGTTATGGAAGGAATGGCATGGCTTACGCACAAATTCGTTATGCACGGATTCATGTGGTACTTCCATGAAGATCATCACCAACCCACGCCTGGATTTTTTGAAAAGAACGATATCTTCTTTTTAATCTATGCTGTTCCCAGTTGGCTGCTTATTATGTTTGGAATGATGAACGGAAATGACTTTCGCACCTTCATTGGCTTTGGAATTTTAGCCTATGGCATCGGATATTTTTTGGTTCATGAAGTTCTTATACACCGTAGATTTAGCTGGTTTGACAAAACAGACAACTTGTATTTTCGTGCCATTCGAAAAGCGCACAAGGTTCATCATAAAAATCAATACAAAGAAGAAGCAGAATGTTTTGGAATGCTTGTTGTTCCTTTCAAATACTTCAAAGCGGAACTGAAATTCAGACAAGCAAAGGCTTCCAAATGAATCCGAAATACGCTTACCTATTAGTTGACCTCTTCTGCCTCTCTGGTCCATTCTTTTTAAGCTTTCACAAAAGCGTTGCTTTTTATAAAAACTTCAAGCCTTTGTTTGTTGGGCTTCTAGCCATGTTCGCCATTTACCTTCCTTGGGATATCCTATTTACACATTGGGGTATCTGGAATTTCAATTCAACATACACACTACCCACTCGCTGGTTTCTCCTGCCCGTTGAAGAATGGCTCTTTTTCATTGCCGTTCCTTTTGCTTGTGTATTCACTTTCGAATGTGTTCGATACTTTAAAAAATCGGCTCCTTCAAAAAGATTTACAACAATTTCCGGAACAACCATTGTGTTAATTTCTCTATGCCTTTGCGTTTACTCAGGAGTGAAAGAACTTTGGTATACCTTCAGCGCCACACTTCTTTGCAGTGCATTGTTGCTCTACCACATTCAACGCCGATCAGAATTTCTTGGTTACTTCCTCTTTGCATGGTTCATTCTGCTTATTCCTTTTTACATATCGAATGGCATACTAACAGGACTTCATTTTTATGAATACGATCTAGTCAATACTTCACAAGTAGAAATTACAGAAGCCATTGTACGCTACAACAATCAATTCAATTTAGGCATTCGAATTTGGAGTGTCCCGATAGAAGATTTTTTCTATGGACTTGCAATGATTCTTCTCGTGCTTACACCCTACGAGTATTTCCGTTTGAAGTGGAAATCTAAAACTTGACAATCACTGGATGATGGTCTGAGAATCCCGCTTCACTGGTTATATAACTTCGAGCTTTCAGGCTCTCACTATGTAAAACATAGTCTATTCGCAGCCCAAGAAGAGGTCCTCGGTAGGTGCTTCCGATTCCCTTCCCTGCATCTTTGAAGCTATCAAATAACTTTTTCGTTAATCGATTGTAGGTATACGAAATGGGGGTGTCATTAAAATCACCTGTTAAAATAACTTTGTACGTGCATGCCTCTACATGCGCCGCAAGAACATTTGCTTGACGAGAGCGTTTCAATGAAGAACGATACAATTGAATAAAGAGAGGTTTGCTCTCATTTTGAATTTCATTCATATCAATGTTTTCATCGAAAAGATCAAGAGACTTTTTCTTCAATCGAAAACTTTGCAAGTGCGCATTGTATATGCGCACGGTATCACTTCCAACTAAAACATCTAAATAAATACAAAAATTATTCACTTCATTTTCAAACGGAACTTGCCCCTGACTGACAACAGGATAATTAGAAAAAATAACCAATCCGAATCTGCCTCCATCGGATAAAACATGAGTAGACCTCTCATGGACTGAGTATCCTTTTAGAATTTCATTCCGCGATTGCTCCGATAGAAAATCACCTCCGTTCGTATTCCAATAGCACTCTTGTAGACAAAGAATATTGGGTTTTACTTGTTGAATCTCATTCAGTATTGCATCTCTATTTCTTTTCGCATTCTCTCCATCATAATAACCCATGAGATGTGTGTTGTGGGTCATTACAGTCATTCCCAATTCCTTTGCTTCGTGCTCCTTCGTTGAATTAAAATTAAAAAAAGAGAGTAAATCTGGAAGTGAAAAAACAAAACAAACACCAAAAGCTATAAGCCACTTCCATTCTTTTCGAAAGGCCATAACAATTGCCGCTAAAACAAAGACCAATAAAAGCGGTAAAAAAAACAAACCCAAAACACTAAAAAACATAAAAACACTTGGGGTAAAATGCGCCGAGGTGTAAGACAACAAATAAAATAAAATGATCACAAGGCTAAGAAGGCGAAAAACAAATCGCACCAACTTACTCCAATGACTCAACTTCTTTATTTCTTGCGTCGGCGATTCCATTACTTCTCTTTGTGTTGCTCTAGAAACTGTTTTTCTTTTACGGATAGACTCTCAAATCCCGAACGTGAAATTTTGTCTAAAATTGAGTTCAAATAATCTTCTCTCAATTTACGCTCTGCATTAAACTCATCATCTGTTTGGAACCGTTTATTGCTGCGCTTGACTGTAAGTTTCGGCGAAGGCTTAAACCACGAAAATATCTTTTCAATCCAATTCATTTCAACCCAATTATATTTTTCCGACACTGCCACTAACATTCCACCAAGCGCTCCGCCAATATGTGCAAAAAGCGACAAGTTCCGAGCTTCGTAATTCGCAATGTCAACGACTTCCAAAAATAAAAAGACAGCGCATCCTAACCAAAAAGACAAGCCTCTTTCTCCATTCTTTCCAAAATTGAAAAATAACCAACCCACCCAAAGGGCGGTTATTCCCGAAGAAGCTCCAATGAGCGATAACTCCTTTTCAATGCATAAAAGAAAGGCTAATCCGCCTGCGGCACCAGCTATCCAATATTTCAAAGCACTAAATCCGGTATAGCGTTCCTTGGACCAAAAAATCAAGAGCAACAACAAGAGATAATTCCAAATGAAATGACTAACCTCTGCATGAAAAAAACTATAAGTCAACCATGTCCAAAACCAAGATACTGAATCACTTTTCGTTGAAAAACCAACGTAAGCATCAAATACTGCAACATCCGCAGCCCCGCTGGAATTAACTGAAAGTAGAACAACAACTAAACGCACTATAAAACCAAATGCCAACACCGCGCACAATAATTTTAATCCAATAGAAGTCGCGCGAAAACGGTTTACCATACTTTCGAATTTTTCTGCCAATACTTAAGCAGAAGATAACCGAAAAGCATACCACCTAAATGCGCATAATGCGCCACGTTGTCGCCAGTAGTTTGACGCATAGCTAAATAGAATTCAATGGCACCATAAATCATCACGAAATATTTCGCTTTAAGCGGAATAGGCGGAAACAATAACATCAACTCTGTATTCGGGAATAACATTCCGAATCCCAACAAGACGCCGAATACAGCGCCTGAAGCACCTACTACGCCGGTATTTATTGCAGAATACAATTCAACCATTTGAACTCTGTATGCTCTTCCCTCTTCCAATCCTGTAATCATTACCTGATAAACTTCTTTATCAGAAAGGACTTGCATCATCTTCTGAATTTCCAAATAACTCACGCCCATGTGCAAGAAAAATGCTCCGACTCCGCAGGTCATGTAATAGATAATAAATTTCTTCGTACCCCAATAATTTTCAAGCGCCGTTCCAAATAAATATAATGCGTACATATTAAAAAATATGTGGGTGAAATCATATTGCGAATGCATGAACATATGCGTAACAATCTGCCATGGACGGAAATTCGGACTTGAAAAATAATAACCAGTTAAAGCGTCGTTCAATCCAGGAACAACGAAACAGGCCAAGTAAATAAGAACATTAATAATTATTATGTTCTTAACCGCCGGAGTAAGATTCATTCTCATAGTGCTTTATTTTCCTAATTGATCTTCTAAATAATCTATTCCAAATGTCAAGGCAATGGACTTTCCATCAGGCGCGAAATTTTTATTCTCGCATGCGTTCCAGCGAACCAACATATCTATCATCTCTGGCAACGTTAACATTTGGCCTTTCCGCACAGACAATCTGCGCGTATAATCTTTCAATAAATTCATTCGCAAATCTGGTCCTTCAACGCCCATTCTTAAACTCTCCAAAACCAATTCTATAAAATTCAAAGCCGCCTGCTCATCAAGGCTTTCAGGGGCAGCAATAATCTCAGGCTCTCCTTCCAAATTCAATTCAAATCCGAACGAAGCCAATAATACATCGTGAGTTTGAAGCAAGGGAATATCCTTTGGTTGAACATGCAATTGAATGGGGAATAACAATTGCTGCGCAACAAATGAATGACTATTCTGATTCGAATGTTCTTCAAACAGCACTTGCCAATGCAGGCGAGTTTGATGAAACATCTTTAACTCGGAATTTATTTCGCAGCCAATAATAACTCTTCCAATTTGAAACGGAACACCACCTTCCCAATCATCTGAATCGAATTCGATTTGCTCTTGCTGAACTTCACTCTCCTTTTCGAATCCGAATCCAGCTTGCGCAAATTGTTCCATCCAATTGCGCGACTTTTGTTGCCACGAATCAGACTTTTGAAATGGATTGAAATCGTGATCAACATCTACCTGAGGAATGCGCACAGATCCTGAGCTCGCTTGTGTCAATGGAATATTTTCTTGCTCGAAATCGAGCGAAGGTGCAACCTGATTTTTTCCCAACCCCCTTCTCACCGCAGCATGCAGCATAGCGTGAATGCTACGTTCATCTTGAAACTTAATTTCCGTCTTCGTCGGATGAATATTAATATCTATTGATGAAGGCGGAACGTCTAGAGCAATTAAATAAAAAGGGAAACTTCCTGAAGGAAGAATTTGATCGTAAGCCTGTTGAACCGCATGATTCAAAAAAGGACTTTTAATGAAGCGTTGATTTACAAAAAAATATTGATCTCCTCGTGTTCGCTTGGCTATCTCGGGTCTTCCAACGAAACCAGAAATACGAACAATCTCTGTGTCTTCATCTAACTGAATAAGCTGATCGTTGTATTTGCTTCCAAACACATGAACCAATCGCTGTTTCAAATTTGATTTGGGCAAATCGAAAACGACATTTCCATTGTGCGTTAGGACAAAATGAACATCGGGATGTGTCAGAGCTACGCGTTCAAATTCATCAATAATATGCCGAAACTCAATCGCATCGGTTTTCAAAAAATATCGTCGTGCGGGTATATTGAAGAATAAATTTCGAACCGAAAAAACAGATCCTTTCGACGCTTCAACAGATTCATTCGCTAACAACTTTCCACCATCAATTTCAATACGCACGCCTTTCTCATCCTCTTCGCGCTTGGTAATCAACTCAACCTGCGCAACAGAAGCAATACTTGCCAAAGCCTCTCCACGGAATCCTTTTGTAGTAATATTGAAAAGATCTTCTGCCTTTCGAATTTTTGAAGTTGCATGACGCTCAAAACAAAGCTGCGCATCAACTTCACTCATTCCTTTTCCATCATCAACCACTTGAATAAGGGTCTTTCCTGAATCTTTTATCACAACACGCACTTGCGTGGCTTCAGCGTCTACAGCATTCTCCACTAACTCCTTCACAACAGACGAAGGACGCTGAACCACTTCTCCAGCAGCAATTTGATTGGAAACTTGATCAGACAGTAATTGTATGACACCCGAACTATTCATCTTTCAAATTTACAACAGAACGCACCGAATGAGTGCCGCGAATTATTCACTTTATATGCGCCCTTCGAGGACGGCTTCTATGGACTCGGATTCCCCGCGCCAATCGACAATTTTTTGAATGACAAGATCAACAGTTCTGTCTGGACAAGAGGCTCCACTCGTTACGATTAGCTTCAAATTTTCTTCAAAAAGAAGAGAAGGGATAATCTCCTCTTCCTTCAAATTTGAATAATTGAAAACGATTGCTTTCTGGTTCGAAATAAGATCATCGGCATTTCGAACAAAATAAACCGGCATCTTCTCCCCTAAAATTGTAGCTATCTGAATCGTGTTTGACGAATTGAAACCGCCGACCACTAGTGCCAACTGCGCTCCACTATCCAATACGCCCAATGTCGCATTCTGATTGTCGTTAGTGGCATAGCACAGGGTGTCGCGCGTATCAGTAGTGGCTTCTTCACCATACATTTTTACAACAACATCTCTTAAATATGCCGCAATTTCTTGTGTTTCAGTTGCTAGCATAGTGGTCTGATTTACCACTCCAATTTTTTGCAAATCCTTTGAAATTGAAAAGCCTCTTGAATATTTCTTCGCGAAGTCTATTTCAAACTGCTCTTCGCTCAATTCTTTCCGAATGTACTTGGCAAGCAATTCAGCTTCTTTCCTGTCTCGAACAACAACAACAGGACCTGTTTCTGCCGCATGCGAAAACGTTGCTCGTGTCTCTTCATGCAGATACTTTCCATGAACAACAAGAGTATAGCCACGATTTCCTAACTCGGCAGAACGCTTCCAAACCTTTTCAACGAATGGACAAGTTGTATTGTATCTTTCCAAATGCACTCCCAACTGTGCCAGCTCCGCCGCCATTTCCACTGTAGTTCCGAAAGCAGGCGTTATTACAATATCATCTGAAGTCAAAGTTGAAAAATCAATCAATCTATTCCCCTGGTTATCCACTAAAAATTCAATTCCTTCAGCCAGTAAATCTTCATTCACTTGAGGATTGTGTATCATTTCACCCAGTAGAAAAATCCGTTTTCCTGGATTTTCTGCAACTGTTCCAAAGGCAATTTCGATGGCGTTTTCCACACCGTAACAAAATCCAAAATGACGAGGTATTACGATTTCCGTTTTTCCAATTTGGAAGACAAAAGGAGAATGATCCTTCTTGCGGGGATCATTTACTTTGCGAATTTCTTTTATTCGTCCAAGAATTGTTGAACGATAATGGGCTGGAACCTCGAACTTCTTCATTCTAATTTAATTTCTCTAGTGATAACAATGCGTGTGACTTATAGTTCAACCACATCTGATTATCAAATTCGATTAACTCGCCTTTTCTATTTGCTCGAAGCAACGCCTTGAAAATTCTATTCTTCGAATACAATTCTGAATGTTCTACCACGAACAAAAATGTTTTCAATCCTGCCAAACGCTGAACTTCTGGCTTTACTTTACTTTCATGCTTTATCGCATAAAGGACATTGCCAAACAAATAACCTAACATCAGATCCTCTGTAAAAAAATATTCTGAATAAGGTCCTACCTCAACATTTACTTTAAAATTTGGGTTCTTTGTGACCCACTCCATGACAAAAATACTTGCCGAGCTTCGCTCTATCAGCTGCTCTGTTGGTGGTGTTGAAGTCAACCACTCCAAAAGATTTAAAACAACCTTTTCATTTTCAGCAAATGCTTCTAGATTTTTCCACTTTTCCTCCGAATTAAAACTAGGACATTTTCGATACTCCTGACTCCATATGCTGAGCGGGATAAAAGAAAGTAGAAAAATCAGTTGCTTCATACTTCTTCAACTGTTTCAACAAAGGAAATTCCAATATTCTTTAAATCGTTAAGTAAAGGTTCGTAGAATTCTCGAAGGACAGGAATTTGAACCCCTCGTGAAGAAAAATCTCCTTTGAATAATCGCTCAACCGCAAAGGCAATAGGCATACCCACAGTCTTCGACATGGCCGTCTTGAATTCATCGTCACCCTCCAAAACCATAGACGAGTTCAGCATAAAGTTTTTTCCATTCAGAGAATATCCAAACTTATGTACCATCACAATCATGTCACGATCACCTTCCTTCAACACCCATTTCTTCTCGAGTAACTGTTGCAAATGCTGAGCGCAGGTTTGCTCCTCATTCAACAAAAATTCTTCACTAAAAATACCAATCTCATTGAGCATTGCAGCTATTTCCTGACTTTCATTTTTTATATTGAAGTTCACTCCAAGTAAAGACTGAGATAGTTCAGACCATGTTGAAAAACATCCTGCAGGAATTTTCGTGTCATCATTCGTGAATCCATTCTTCACTAAAAAAGACCAGCCACTGCAATACCCTCGCTTTCTAAGAGTACCCCTCACTAATTTTCGCACATTCTCCAAGCCATACAATTCTATGTAATGAATGGAATTTCTGTTGGCGTAAGCATCGTAACGAACGCCATCACTCGCAACAACAGTATCAACTTCATCGAACAAATTGTAATAAGGAACCATTCGAAGTTTGTTATCTTCTCTAAACATGGCATGTCCTGAACTACCTGCTAGAATGATGTTTCGTGGATTCCATGCGATTTTATACCCCCAAAGATTATTATCGCTCTGCGGAGCAACAAGTCCTCCTGTGTATGATTCGAAAGATGTAATTTCTGCGCCTTGTTCTTTCAAACGATGAATAATCTCCATCGCCGAAATATGATCTATTCCAGGATCAACGCCCATTTCATTCAACACTAAAACACCCTCTTGTACTGCACGATCGTGCATCGCGTTTACTTCAGGATTTACATAACTCGGGGTAAAAACGTGAACATGAAAGTTAATGCAATCACGAACAACTTCCGCATGCATAAAGGCTGGAAGCATAGATATAACAAGACTTGAATGAGCAATTAATCCTTGGCGGAAAGCTGCATCGCTCGCATCGCCTACCATAAATTCCACTTGCTCCAAATAACCATATTCATCAATCCAATGTGCAACATTCGTGTCCGCGACAACAACATTCCACTTTCCAGCTATAGCTCCTTCAACCAAAAAAGAAACCAAATGGCGCGCACTTCTCCCAGCGCCGAACAGTATAATTTTCTTCATTTCCATCGAAAACAAAGTTAGCGAATACACTTAGCATCTGTTTCCTAAGATTTTATTTTTTGGCATAAACTTTTATACAGGTAAAAACATAACTAAATTTACGCACCTAAAACTTAGTAAGAATGATGAAGAAAATTACCCTTTTTGCCATAAGCATCCTTGTTTTTTCAAGCGC
Source organism: Flavobacteriales bacterium (assembly GCA_044371675.1). GTDB lineage: Bacteria > Bacteroidota > Bacteroidia > Flavobacteriales_D > Sanyastnellaceae > CAIZGX01. The sequence continues at coordinate 47,446 of JBILTF010000001.1, read as the reverse complement.
TTTCGCACAAATGAATGCTGTTATTTACTCTGAAGCCGGCGAAAAATTCACACTTTACCTAAACGGCGAAGCCATGAATAGCGCACCTCAAGCAAATGTCAAACTTCAAGGTCTGACTTCTGAATTCTACCAAGCACGTTTAGATTTTCAGGACGCTACACTCGCAGATTTCTCAAACAACAACTTCGCACTTCATCCTGGAATGGAGGTGACTTACCAAGTTAAGAAAAACAAAAAAGGGGAATATGTTCTTCGTTATTACACGGAAAACCCAATTTCTTCGGGCGCCACAACGAATAATCCTTCCAACGATAACGCAAAAGATTTCGCTGTTGCAGACGATGCTCCCGCTAGCACAACTCAAACTCAGAATAACACTGGGAGTGTGAATAGCGGAAATACCAGCACCACAACTACAACAACCGTAACAGGAACGAACAACAAACCAACTACTGGAGGAAACGTTGGTTTGAACATAAATGTTGACGGCGTAAACATGGGAATGAACGTCAATGTCAGCGAAACCCCCAATGCCACTGGTGAAAGTGTTGGTATGAATGTCAATGCAGACGGCGTTAACTTCGGAATGAATGTCAATGTCAACGAAACAAATTCCACAACCACAGGTGGAAATGTTGGAGTGAATATCAACGTAGACGGAATGAACATGGGAATCAACATGAACGTTCCGAATATGGATGTTCAAACCTCTGGAACTAAGACTACAACAACTAGAACCACAACATCGTCTTCCTCAAGTAATTCAACGGTACCAGCTCACACCACTCGTCCAAGCGAACCTTCACCAACTCAACCTTCGAACGCAACCATTTCCGGAAATGGAAATTGCACGCGTTCAATGGATGCAGCAAGTTTCGATAAAGCAAAGCAGAGTATTGAAAGCAAAGGTTTCGACGACACAAAACTTTCAACAGCGAAGCAAATAGCTAAAGCGAATTGCCTCACAACAGATCAAATCCTTGTAATAATGAAATTTTTTGGATTTGAAGACAGCCGCTTAGAATTTGCTAAATACGCATACGATTACTGCTTCGATCAAAACAATTACTATACAGTAAGTGAAGGTTTTACTTTCGACTCAAGCACTGAAGAGTTGAATGAATACATTGAAACGAAATAATTATGAAACATTGGCTCTACATCTTTACTGCTCTGATTCTGCTTGGAACACAGGCGTGTCAAAACAGTAAACACTACACCAAGCTTGCTCGAAAGCAAGAAGCTGCCGGACTGAACAAAGAAGCTTCTGAAAGTTACTACACCGCCTTGTGGAAAAAGCGTGCGAACATCGACGCTCAGATAGGTATGAAGAAAACAGGGCAAACCGTGTTGAACGGAATGCTCAGTGAATTCAGTCAAAAAAGCAGTTTCGGAAGTAAAAGGGACGCCGTTTACACTTTCATTTCGGTGCGCGAATACCAAGCAAAAATTAAGGGGGTTGGTGTTGAACTTCAGATACCTGATTTTTATCTTGGCGATTTCGAAAAAGTAAAAAAATCCTATCTAACAGAACTCTATGAGCAGGGTACAAAACTGCTAGAGGACAATAAATTTGCAGATGCGGAAACCAACTTTAACGAAATCGGAAGACTCGATCCGAACTTCAAAGATGCCGGAGATTTAAAAGACATTGCCTACCTAGAACCAATCTATCAAAAGGCCTTAACAGAATTCGAATCCAAGCATTACCGCGCAGCATACAGCGGTTTCATTAAGGTTGAAGAGCGCAAATTAGGTTACAAAGAATCGGCAAGCTTGAAAAAGAAATGCCTCGAAAAAGGCAAGTATACAATTGCTCTTCTTCCCTTTAACAATGGCACCAATATGCAGGGAAGCGACACGAAAGCAACCGCATACATACTGAACGCGCTTACACAAATGAACGACCCATTTTTACACGTGATTGACCGAGAGAATTTGAACAACATTCTCGCTGAACAACGCATTCAAATGAGTGGAATTTTTTCTGAATCAAATGCTGTTGAAATCGGAAAAATTTCAGGAGCGAAGGCACTTATTACCGGAACTGTATTGAATCACACCGCACAAAACGGACAAATCAGAAAAGTGACTAGAAACGGTTTCGAATCTTACCAAGTCAAAAAAGTAAGCGCTGAAGGCAAAACATTCTACGAAACGGAATACAAGCCTATTCAATTCGATGAGTACTACAATTACGCTGAATCGAACGTTTCCATTCAATATAAATTGACTTCGATTGAAACTGCTTCTTTAATTAAAAACGACATTTTCACTGAAAAGAAAAAAGACGAAGTTGTTTATGCCATTTATGGAGGAAACGCGAGTAATCTTTTTCCCGCTAACGGCAATGTTGTCAACACGAATTTCCGCGATAGAAACACTTTGAAAGACATGTTAAGCGCTCGTAGAAACCTCCGTGACGGAAATGATTTAGCGAATGATCTTTACATTGAAATCGCCAAGAAAATCGCAGATAACGTCAAAACACAAATGCAAACGCTCGTTCCTTAATGAAATTATTATATAGATATTTACTCTTGTTGGGAATCATTCTTTTGAATGCTTGCGGTGTAAAAGACGCGGTTAAAACCAATGTTCCTCCTCCACAACCTAAACCTGAATGGGTATCTGCTAGACCTATCAACTCATCTTATTACATTGGCATTGCAACTTGCTCAAAATCTACTCAGCCAGCAGACTACCAAGCCATCGCAAAAAAGCTCGCCCTGAATGACCTCGCTACAGAAATTTCTGTTAAGGTAGAAGGACAAACTTTCTTCAATACCATGGATGTAAACAAAGCCTTCAGTGAAAGCTTCAGTTCCAACATAACCACCTCATCTTCTGAATTGCTCGAAGACTATGAAGTTGCAGGCATTTGGGAAGACAAGGAGATGTATGCCATTTATTACAAGCTGAACAAATTCGACTATCAAATTAAAAAAGCGCAGAAAAAAGAGAACACGTTAAGAGCTGCTCTTGATTATTTAATCAAGGGAAGAGAGGCTAAGAAATTAGGCAATATTCCTTCCGCTATTGATCTTTTCTTTCACGGTCTTTTTGCTCTGAAGCCCTATTGGACAGAAGTAAACCAAATGATAGATGAAAGCGGAAAGGACATATTTATTGATAACGAACTATTTTCTGAAATTCGCGCAGTTCTTGCAGATCTTCGATTTGAAACACCTTTGAAGAACATTGTACTTTCTTCTTCCAATTCCTTCAAAACACAAGTGCCTGTAATGGTAACATACAAAGGCGAAGGAGTTCGCGGAATCAATGTGAAGTATAGCTACCAGAGAGATAATTACATGAAACCAAAAACAGTGATGTCCGATAATGACGGGATTGTTTTAGCCGACATTGATAACATTAGCTTGAAGACTAAAAACAATGCCCTCGAATTAAGCCTAGTCATTGACGCATTGGTGCCACAAGATTTGGATTCCGATTTAGCCACAGCATTGATAACTGGCATTAACACAGATCAGCGCAAAATACCAATCGAAATCCTTGCTCCTAGTTTTTTTGTAACATCAAACGAATTCAAATTAGACGGAACCAAAACATCAACTCTCGCTGAATCTGTTCGGAATACTCTAATAAGCAAAGGAATGCGAATAGGCACAAGCGAAAATTCAGCAGACTTTGTTATTTATATAAACATAAACCCTCGAGCCGGCGAAGACATTCAAGGATTTAAGGTGGCCTATATCGATGGGAAAATTACTGTTAATGACACAAAAACAAGTGTTGCCATTTTCGAACAAAGCATCAATGGAGTAAAGGGCGTGCAACTTTCTCACGAAAATGCTGTCTTAGAAGCATACAAAAAAGAAAAAGAATATATTGAAACAATTCTGATTAACGAAATAATTAAAATACTTTTGTAAGTTTGGCACAATAACTGAAAAACACAGATTTAACTAATATCTTGACAAAAATGAAAACACGTATTACCCTTTTAGCAATTGCTGCGGTGACTATGATTGCTATCCCTTCTTGTAAGAAGAACAAAGACGAAGTAAAAACTCCAGATCCAAAAGGAGAAGTAATCATCAATGAGTACTGCTCTGGCGAACAATTCAAAAGCACGAAAGAGGCCTTCCGCTCAACTGCAACAGGTGAAAGCATGGATCGTGAAACAGCTAAGAAAAAAGCTCGTTCAAACGCTATGTCTGAAATGGCAAAAACAATCAGCGTGACAATGAAGATTGTTGGTGATAACTACGTTAACTCTACTGAAGTAAATAACAAAGAAGAAGTAACTGAGTCCTTCAACGAAATGGCACGCACAGTTGTTGACCAAGAGCTTCGCGGTTGCACTGAACTTTGCGAGAAATTAACTCAACGTCCTGACGGAACATACGTAAGTTATGTAGCTCTTGAGTTAAGCGGAAGCAACATCGCTGATGCTTATCAAGCTGGATTGTCGAAAAACGACAAACTAAAAGCAGACTACAATTACGAAAAATTCAAAGAAACTTTCGACAAAGAAATGGAGAAACTTTCTCAAGGTAAATAATCTTAACACTCTTCTAAAAGGTCACTTCGGTGACCTTTTTTTTTCCACATGAAATCACTTTTAACCCTCCTATTAGCTCTCAGCTTTTCGATAGGATTCGGACAAACGAGTCTCAAACTTCATGTTGAAAATATTCTCAGCCAGAATTCGAAAAAAGTATTCCTGGAAGCATTCGAAAAAGATCAATGGCAAATTCTATCAACTTCCGATTTAGATGATGCGGGATCCGTTTCAATAAGCTTTTCGCCGGCGCACGTCGGGCAATACCGTTTGCGATTCTCAGGAACAGGAAAGTCCTGGACCGACTTTTACATCAACCCGAAAACACTTCCTAAATCCGTTGATTTAACCCTCGACTTTTCCAAACTAAACGGACAACCCACTTCGCTTTACAATTCAACGGAGCAAACAGATTATGTTGAATTAGCAGCGCTTTACGCTAATCTTCAATTGGAGTATGATTCTTACAAATCAATTACCCACCCCGCCTTCCTGAATAAACAGAAGGTCATTAATAATGCTGCATTAGCAAAATCGAAAGAAGAGTGGAAATCAGAAGTTTATTCGAATTTCGCCCCCCTTTTCTGTCGACGACTTCCGCATGATTTTATGCAATTCGACAGCACCATTTATTTCAAGCATTTTCTCGGAAACGTTGATTACAACAACGAAGTAATATTGTTTCACTACGCTTTCGTTCGTGGACTAAACCAATACTTCAATCAACTTTACAAGTCCTATCCGAAAGAATACGCTCAAAAATTCACCGATGAACTGCTGGGGCGAATGGGCGAAAATGATGTTGTAAACCAATACTTACATTCTTTCATTTTGACTAAAATGTTAGACTACAAAAATGAGGAAGGTCTCTCCTACTATTTGAACAATTACGCCGACGGTTGTTCCGACAATACTTCCTTCAATGTAAACACGAAGAACCTCATTGAATCGCTCAAGAATTGCGCGCCTGGTAAAAAAGCCGCAGAACTGAAATATCCCAATGCCGAGGGCAAAAACATTTCATTGGAAGAAACGTGCAAAAAAAATAAAATAACGCTCGTTATGTTTTGGAAGAGCAGCTGCTCGCATTGCGAAGAATTCCACCCTCAACTTCAAGAGATTTATAAGAAATATCATGAAAAGGGCTTGGAGGTCTATGCCATTTCTATTGATAATGAAGAAGCCCCCTGGAAAAATCATCTTGCAACACATCAACAACCGTGGATAAACGTCCTTCCTCCGATGGACAAGCGACCCTATCTCGCTAAGCATTACCCTTCACCATCTACACCTACATTAATTGCACTTGATTCCAACATGAAAGTCATTAGCAGACTCATTATGAGAAGTAAGTTGGAAAAATTCCTAGAAGAAAATAAGGCTTATTTTGAATAACCCACTACTTTTGTGCTTTACAAATCAGAATGAGCAAAGTAGACGTATTGTTAGGCCTTCAATGGGGCGATGAGGGAAAAGGAAAAATTGTCGATGTATTAACTCCGAAATACGACATCGTTGCCAGGTTTCAAGGCGGTCCAAACGCAGGCCACACCCTTGAATTTAATGGAACGAAACACGTTCTTCATACCATTCCTAGTGGAATCTTTCACGAGCATGTGACCAATATCGTTGGCAACGGAGTTGTTATTGACCCGATTGTTTTCGCTACGGAAATCGAAAAACTTACTGCGAAAAATGTAAATGTTGCAGCTAGGCTTTTGATTTCCAAAAAAGCACACCTCATTCTTCCGACACACAAACTTCTAGATGCCGCATCAGAAGCTGAAAAAGGAAAATCGAAAATTGGATCTACCCTGAAGGGTATTGGTCCAACTTATATGGACAAAACCGGTCGCAACGGTTTACGCATTGGAGACATTCTTTCTGAAAATTTCATTGACAAGTACAACACGCTCGTTGAAAAGCATAAAAAAATGCTTTCGCATTTTCAATTTGAATACTCCTTAGATGAAATGGAAGCGGCTTGGTTTGAAGGAATTGAAGTACTGAAAACATTGACATTTATCGATAGCGAAAACTACTTGCACAAGGCCATTCGCGAAAACAAAAAAATATTGGCGGAAGGTGCCCAAGGGTCTCTTCTAGACATTGACTTCGGTTCATACCCATTTGTAACTTCAAGTAACACGGTTGCAGCAGGAGCTTGCACGGGCTTAGGTGTTGCTCCAAATTCTATAGGCTCTGCTTTTGGAATATTTAAAGCTTACTGCACGCGTGTAGGAAGCGGTCCATTTCCAACAGAATTAGACAATGAAGTAGGTGAAAGAATGCGCAAAGAAGGCAACGAATTTGGATCTACAACAGGACGCGCGCGAAGATGCGGATGGTTAGACATTCCGGCTCTTCGCTATGCTTGTCGTTTAAACGGAATCACTGAGTTGTACATGATGAAAGCAGATATCCTAAGCATCTTTGAAGAAATTCATGTCTGCACGCATTACAAAATAAACGGTGTTCAAACCGATGAAATGCCATACGATTTGTTAGATGGAAAAGTTGAGCCCGTTTACACCACCCTCAAAGGATGGAACGCAGACCTGACTCAAATCAGAACCATCGAAGCTTTTCCGCAAGAACTTTCAGATTACATTGCATTTATTGAAAAGGAATTGGAAATTCCAATAACCTATGTTTCTGTTGGACCAGACCGCGAGCAAACCATTGTAAGATAAACTCCGTACAATACACAACTTCGTTAAAATAGTTCTTGTTGCGCTTTCCGTATTTCTGATTTCGCAGAAGATAAATGGACAAGCCAAACACGTGCAGCTGGTGCACGCTGATAAGATTGCATTCAATAAGAACCTTATTAACGGTCAGCGATTGCTGGGAAATGTCCATTTGAACTTTGACGGCACCAATTTCTATTGCGATTCGGCATACAAATTCAGCAATGGAAATTTTCAAGCATTTGGAAATATTCGTGTGAACAAACCTGGTGAATACGCTATTTCCGGGAAGAAATTATTCTTTACCGATGCCACGCAATCCGCAACACTCAACGAAAATTGTGTTTTCTCTGATGGCGCAATGACGCTTACTGCTCCAAACATGACTTACAACTTGAAGACTGAAGTTGCCAGCTACTCCGGCGGTGGCAAAGTCGTTTCAAGTAAAAACAACAACGAACTGGTTTCTCAAACCGGCAGATACCATAGCCCATCGAACAACTTCACATTTAGAAGAAAAGTAACGGTGAAAAACAAAGACTATACTGTTGTCTCAGACACTATGCTATACAATACCGTTACGGAGATTTCGTATTTCTATGGACCCACAACTATTACAGGAAAAGATGTGGAAATTAAATGCGAAAATGGCTACTTCAATTCGAAAACAGAAACATGCAGCTTCAAGAAAAACGCTCGGGTAAAATCGAAGGAACAAACACTTTTTGGTGACAGTATTTTTTACAATGGAAAAGAGAAGTGGGGCGAAGCCTTTCAGAATGTAATTATCGTTGACAATAACTCCGATTTAACCATTCGTGGAAACTACGGAAAACATGAGGAGTTAAATGAAATTTCATGGGTAACTGGAAAAAGTATACTTGAAAAAATACTTGAAAACAAAGACACGCTTTTCATTGTTGCCGACACACTTTTCGCTAAAAAAACAAGTGCAGAAAAACGTGACATAAAAGCCTTTCACCACGTCCTTCTTTTCAGTAAAGACTTGCAAGGAAAGTGCGATTCACTCTCGTTATCTGAAGCTGATTCTATCATGCGTATGTTCTACTCACCAGTGCTGTGGAACGACGAGAATCAACTTACGGGTTCAGAAATAAACCTGCATTTCAAAAACGATTCTTTGGACTTCCTTTTTGTTCCAGAAAAAAGTTTTTTAGCATCTGAAGTAGTCCCCGGATATTTCAATCAAATTAGAGGGAAATCGCTGAATGGTCAATTCATCAAAAACGATCTTCAAAACGTGCATATTATGGGAAATGGACAACTCGCCTACTTCTCAACGGAAGAAAAAAACAAGCGAATAAAACTCACCGGTTTGAACAGAACAGACTGCTCGAATATTCGAATTGTATTGCAAGAAAAAAGCATTCAAAAAGTCACGCTTGAAAACGAGCCGAACAGTCTCTACAACAGCATTCAAAAAGCAAAACCCTCTGAATTCAGATTGGAAGAGTTCACTTGGCGTGCCTTGGAAAGGCCTATCTCTAAAGCTGAAATGATTCGCTTACGCGAAGAGTGGACGCGCTGACATCTCCTCATGCACTTCCGCTTTCACAGTGCGAATAATATCTTCGTCCGATGCATTTGAAATTACTCGGTCTATTGCATTCGCTACAAATTCCATATCGCTCACTTTCAGCCCACGCGTTGTAATTGCGGGCGTTCCGATGCGTATTCCACTTGTAACAAAAGGTGATTTATCGTCGAAAGGAACCATGTTTTTGTTCACTGTAATTTCAGCGCTTACTAAAGCAAGTTCAGCATCTTTTCCAGAAATATTTTTATTTCTCAGGTCTATTAGAAAGCAGTGGTTATCTGTGCCACCTGAAACTATTTCATATCCCTTTGCCGTTAAATGATTGGCCAATGCATTCGCATTTTCAATCACTTGCTTTCCATACATTTTGAAATTTTCGGTAAGAGCTTCATTGAAAGCCACTGCCTTTGCAGCAATCACATGTTCAAGCGGACCGCCTTGCATACCAGGAAAAACGCCACTATCAAGCACCGAAGAAAGCGAACGAACTTCTCCTTTCATCGTTTTCAACCCGAATGGATTCGGCATATCATTTCCAACCATGATAACACCACCTCTTGGTCCGCGCAAAGTTTTGTGTGTGGTTGAAGTTACAATGTGACAATGCGGAAAGGGGTGATTCAACAATCCCGCTGCTATTAATCCCGCAGGGTGAGATATGTCTGCCATCAGAATGGCTCCAACCTCATCGGCAATAGAACGAAAAGCTGTGTAATCCCAATCGCGGCTGTATGCGCTCGCTCCACAAATCAACAACTTCGGTTTACATTCCAAAGCCTTCTCACGAACCTTGTTCATGTCAACACGTCCCGTTTCTCTTTCAACCCCATAAAAAAATGGGCTGTACAGCTTCCCTGAATAGTTAACCGGAGAGCCGTGCGTAAGGTGTCCACCTTGAGAAAGATCTAATCCTAAGATGGCATCTCCCGGATTTAATATGGCAAGCATAACAGCGCTGTTCGCATTGGCACCACTGTGCGGTTGAACATTCGCCCATGAGGCTCCAAACAATTTTTTCAAACGATCGATAGCAATTTGTTCTACCTCGTCCACTATCTCGCAACCGCCGTAGTACCTTTTTTTAGGAAGACCCTCAGCGTATTTATTGGTTAAGACTGAACCCACTGCTTGCATAACTTCATTGCTCACATAATTCTCTGAAGCGATGAGCTCTAGACCGTTTGTCTGACGAACTCTTTCACGTTCGATGAGGTCGAAAATAATTTGATCTTTCATATTGAAATTGTATGGGTCAAAAGTACGTGAGTTCGAACGAAAACAAATGCAAAAGAAAAGCAAAGCTTTTCCACCAATGCATGAACTTATTCACTTCGGTTTTATGTTTGCACTATGATCAGAATCATCGTCATTCTACTTTTCGTTTCGACTGTTCAATTTGCAAATGCGCAGATTATAGACAATCGCGAAGGAAAAGCATTTCAACAAGAAATGTTTTTCAGTCAAGAATTCCTATGGCAAAACAAAATTTCAACCATTACCGGAGTCTGCCAAATGAAGCGCACAGGCAAAGCCATAGAGAACCGTCCAGATATTACCGTTTATCATTTCAATGAAACAGGACAACTTGCCAAGATTGATGCTGTAACAAGTGTGTTAAGTTTAGTAGACAGCACGCACATTGTATTCGACCGAAATGAATTAGGATTGGTTCAGAACAGAAATGAATTGGGCAGGAACGGATATACTACAACAGCATTTTTCTACGATCAAAAAGGGCGAGTGGAACGAATTGACAATTCCGTTTCTGAGAACAAGAGTATGGAAAAGCTAAAACTTATTCCTGGACTTACCGTTATTGTAAACTCTGAGTCTTTCAAATACAGCGAGCCTTCTACTTTGACACTTCGAAAAGAAAGCTTCAACAACTACGGCCTGCCCTATTCGGTAGATCTCGTTTATCGTGATTCGGCCGGGTTTGTAACTCGGGAAGAAAAAGAGTTGACCTTAAGCGGTAAAAGTTTCGGAAAACAATACACCTACAATGATAAGGGTTGGATTGAACAGATAGCTACAATTGAAAGTTCTTCGAACATAGAGACTACGCGTGAGACATTTCATTATGACCGAATTGGTAATTTGATCAAGGTTTCCTATTACACCAATACTATTCTAAAGCGCGAAATTGAAATCTTGTATACACCAACATCATTCATTGAGGCTACATTAGATCAGGATATGGGCTCGAAAGATATTGTAATTACGAAATACTCATACGAGTTCAGAAAATGAAGGCAATTCTATTTTCCCTTTTATTTTTCATAGACATTGCGGCTTGGGCCCAGCCCGAAAACGATGTGATTACTCCTCAAAATGCAAGAACCAAACAAAAGGAGCAGCACGATAAAATTGAACAAGACTACCTTAAAAACGTAGAAAAGCATCAGGACGCACAAGGAAAAAAGGGAAAGAGGCAAATGAAGCGTCATATGAAAAAATCTATGCGCTCCCGCAGACTTGGTAACATGCCTTGGTACAAGCGCATGTGGATTCGCCGACAATAGACGGTCTTAGAAAAGAAAAAAAACTTTTCATTTCGACTTCGAAAAAAGACAAAAAAACTAAAAATTCTAAAACAATTATTTAGCTTTACTCAGGCCTTAGGCTTAAACCACCTATTCACCTGATAATCAGAACTAAATAAAAAAATACAAAGATTGATTTAACGAACTTTGGGAATTAACCTAAGCTTACCTTATTTTAGCGCCCGTTGTATAGTTTAATAATTCCTTAACCTGGTTTTTATGCAGAGAAAATTTTACTTGCTTTTGAGTTTAATTGCCCTTTCAGTATCTTGTGCTCTTGCACAAGGAAACGGCGGAACTTTGAAAGGAAAAGTCATTGACAAAGATACCAAGAAGCCTCTTCCCTTCGTTAATGTCGTTCTGTTTTTGAATGGAAACCTGATTACAGGTGGACAGACCGATCCGGACGGACAGTACACCATCAAGCCAATTGATCCGGGAACCTATGAGGTTCAATTCAATTTTGTTGGTTACCAGACACAAAGCCAAACCGGTATTCCGATTTCAGCTGGAAAGATTCAATTCGCGAATGCTGAATTGAGCCCTGGTGTTGAAATGAATACCGTGGAGATTAAGGAATACCGTGTTCCGCTTATCGATAAAGATGGTGGAGCCTCCGGAGGAACTGTAACTCGTGAAGAATTGGAAAAAATGCCAAGTCGTGATGCACTTGGCTTGGCACAAACTGTTGCCGGGGTAAGTTCTGCAGGAACAGGCGGTGGAATTTCTATTCGCGGAGCACGCACAGGATCTACTTGGGTGTACATCGATGGAATGAAAGTTCGTGGATCTACTTCACTTCCGAAGTCTGCGATTGAAGAAGTTTCGGTTATTACCGGAGGTATTCCAGCAAACATAGGAGATGCAACGGGTGGTGTAATTAACATCTCCCTTCGCTCTGCATCTTCTAAATACACAGGTGGACTTGAAGCCATTACTTCTGGTTTTAAAATCGGAGACCAAGCAAAAGGATTAGACACATACGGTTACAACTTGTTAGAAGGTTCTTTATCTGGACCAATTTTATTCAGAAAAAAAGCTGACGGCACTAAAGGAAGACCAATCTTAGGGTTTTTCGTTTCAGCAAACTATACAGACATTCTAGACGGTGGCCCAACCTTCGGTGGGGTTTACCGCATGAAGGAAGACGCTCGCCAAGCAATCCTTGCTAACCCATTACGTCAGAACGTTCAGGCCGATGGGACAGTAAACGGTGCACTTTACAATGCAGATTTCCTTACAGCAAACGATTTCGAAAAAATCAATACCCGCATGAATGTTCGCAACAGACAGGCTAACGTTGTTGCTAAAATTGACTTGAATGCTTCTGAAAACTCAACATTTACTTTCGGAGGTACGGCAGCGTTAAGTCGTGGTAATGGATTTGACTACGCCAACATGCTTTCTAACTGGCAGAACAACCAACAAAACACTGGTGTTGACTGGAGAGCCTATGCCAAATTCGCACAGCGCTTCAAAAACGCCGAAGATGAGTCAGGAAGCTCTAACCTTAAAAACGTTTTCTATCGAATTCAAGCAGACTATTCTCAATCATACAACAGGTCTGAGGATGCAACCCATGGCAATAACTTGTTTAGATATGGCCACGTAGGAACTTTCGATATATACCGCAAGCCTTCATACACCTTGAACAGCTCTGGAAATTTCTTTGAGCAAAACGGTTGGCAAGATGTGAATGTAAATTTCACCCCTTCTGAATACAACCCAGATCTTGCGGCTATAACAAATCAATTCTTTACTCTTTTCAACACCAATCCATATGTGACTGAGGTGTTGAATGGAACAGATGGAATTATTACAGATTCACAATTTTTTGACCCGACTATTAACGATTTCACCTCTGAAACAGAGCAAATCGGAAATTCACCATATTCCTCTATTACTAACATTCAAGGAGGAAACGGTTTAGTGAACGGACAACAGCCCGCTAGCACATATGGTTTGTGGTCTCATGTCGGCTCAAAGTCTAACAACTACAGCGTTTTCCGAAACAATCAATTCAGAATTTCAGGTTCTGGTTCAGCAGATATCGGAGATCATGCTATTGAGGTGGGATTCGAATTTGAACAACGTAAAGATGCGGGATACTCAGTAGCTCCTATCGGATTGTGGCAATTAGCCCGTCAATACGCGAACTACCACAACCAAGAATTAAATACAGATGACCCCAATTATTTTAACAACGGGACATACACATACATAGATTATAGCAACCTTGTGGGTAGTGGTCAATTCGAATTTGACTACAACTTAAGAACTGAATTAGGTCTCGATCCAAACGGAACCGATTTTATTAATACAGATGGCCTTAACCCAGATTTCCTTACTGTAGATATGTTTGGAGCATCTGACTTATTAAACCAAGGTAATGCAGTCGTAACGTATTATGGATATGACCATAGAGGTAATTTACTCAACAGAAAACCTTCACTAGACGACTTTTTCTCAGAAAGATATAACCTCGGCGACCAGTCTTATTACACCCGTGCGGTGGGAGCCTTCGAACCCGTGTATATCTCTGGTTATATCATGGACAAGTTTGCATTTGACGACTTAATATTCAACGTAGGTCTTCGAATCGACCGTTACGACGCCAACCAATATGTACCAACCGATCCCTACGTGATAAGCGAGGCTTATACAGCTGGTGAGGTAGATTTCGAAGGTTTTGGAGCTTCTCGTCCTGCGAACATCGGAGATGACTACGTTGTGTACGTTGATGATATTCGCAATCCAACTGCTATTCAAGGTTACCGTGATGGAGACAATTGGTACAATGCACAAGGTACGCTTGTTACCGATCCATTCACAAGCATTGCTGCCGGCGGAAAAATTAATCCTTACTTGAGCGTTGATCCAGACGCTGCCTTAACGAGCAAAGCATTCAAAGAATATACACCTGCTGTGAATTTCATGCCTCGTGTTGCATTCTCATTCCCTATATCTGAAGAGGCTTTGTTTTTCGCTCACTATGACATCTTAACTCAACGCCCAACATCAAGTAATAGATTTAATCCAGTTGATTACTTGTTCATGGAAAATAGAAACGTGTTGATTAGCAATCCGAATCTGCGTCCTGAAAAAACGGTTGATTATGCTCTCGGTTTCCAACAAGTACTTTCTAAATCTTCTTCTATTAAAGTTGAGGCTTTCTACCGTGAGCTTCGCGATATGATTCAAGTTCGTCGCTTCAACGGAGCTTATCCTAGCACTTACAGTGCCTTCGGAAACCTAGACTTTGGCACTGTAAAAGGATTAACCCTTACTTACGATCTAAGAAGAACAGGTAACCTTTGGATGAAAACATCTTACACCCTTCAGTTTGCAGACGGAACAGGGTCAACTACCCAAACTCAGCTTGCACTTATCAATGCGGGTCTTCCAAACTTGAGAACTGTTGCTCCATTCAATTACGACCAACGTCATCGAATTGTAACCACTGTTGATTACCGCTACGGAGAAGGAAAAGAATACAATGGCCCAGTGTGGTTTGGAAAACAAATCTTTGCGAACACCGGTGCCAACTTCATTGCAAACCTTGGATCAGGTACACCTTACACTGCTCAAGTATTTCCTACCCCTATTACAGGTGAGTTGAGCCCTACTACTGCAGGTGGTATTAACAGTGCACGTCTTCCATGGCAGTTTACTGTTGACATCAACTTCGATAAAAATTTCAGCCTAGCTTTCGGTGGAGAGGGAGACAAGAAAAAAGCAGCTAACTTGAATGTGTATCTATGGGTAACCAATTTATTGAACACCCAAAACATTAGTAGCGTTTACCGTTTTACTGGAACTCCTGACGATGATGGGTATTTGGCTGCTGCTCAATATCAGAACGTTATCGACACACAAAACTCACCAGAATCTTTCCGCAATTACTACAGCATGTTCGTGAACAATCCTTACAATTTGGGTTCACCACGTCAGATTCGTTTAGGCGTAAGATTTGATTTTTAATTTTTCGAGAAAATGATTTATTCAAATAGCATGAGAAAGAAAATATACATTAGTCTGGTTGCTTTTGGACTTGGATTTGCGAACCAAGCTTTCGCATACAAGTCTGTTCTAGAGAATTCTGGAATGGCGCAGAACAACGAAGTTGTTACTGACTCACGTGCCGCTTTGTGTGCACCAGCAACGGGCTTAAGAGACTTGGCTTGGAATAACGTTAAAGCGTTAATTGAAACAGGAGGGTCCATGTGGCAAAACCGCTCTTTGAGTCGTGCAGCCTATGAAGTTCCTAAAGGTGGCGGAGTTTCTTCCATTTATGCTGGAGCACTTTGGATGGGTGGTATCTCACCTGACCAACAATTGAAACTAGCAGCAGTAACGTTCCGTGGTGATGGAAACGACTACTGGCCTGGACCATTAACCAACGATGGAACGGCGTCTGTTACTGAATCGACGTGTGAGCAATACGACCGCTTCTTTGTTTCATTACGTCAAGATGCACAAAAGCATCGTGCTTATTTCGATTGTATAGCCGCTGGCGGAACCGATTGCGCTACAGACTACGCTATTCCTGGATATTTCTACGAATACCCCGCAATTGGTAATACAGCGGCTGGGCAAGATTTATACCTCGCTCCTTTTTATGACTATGACCAAGATGGATTCTATAATCCGCAAAGTGGTGACTATCCTTGGTATGATTTCTTAAGAGAAATTAATTGTGCCGAGCGTCGCAGAGAAGATATCGTACCGTTGTACGGTGACCAAACTTACTACTGGATCTTCAACGATAAAGGTAATGCCCACACAGAATCACAAGGACAACCAATTGGTATGGAGATTCGTGCGCAAGCTTTCGCGTTTACTTCGAATGACGAGGTAAATAATATGACTTTCTACAACTACGTTTTAATTAACCAAGGAACACAAACCTTAACTGAAACATATTTTGGATCTTGGGTTGACCCTGACTTAGGAACTTCAACAGATGACTATGTGGGTTGTGACGTTCAACGCGGGTTGGGATATTGCTATAATGGTGATGCTTTTGACGAGCCTACTTCTTCATCTTTAGGATATGGGGCAAACCCTCCGGCAGTTGGTGTTGACTTTTTCGAAGGTCCTTATCAAGACGCCGACAACAAAGACAATCCTCTTACCACTGATATCATTGATGCAATTGACCAAGATGGTATTCCTTACAAAGGATTAGGTATTGGTTATGGCGATGGTGTTTTAGATAACGAACGTTTCGGAATGCGCAAGTTTGTATACTACAACAACAGCCAAAACCCTGTGAATGGAGAGCCCGCTTTACCAAGTCACTTCTACAATTACATGAGAGGATTCTGGAAAAACGGACAACGCATGAATTACGGTGGTAACGGAGCTTCTGGAGCAAACGTAACTGACATTTCAGCAGACTACATGTTCCCAGACGATACCGATCCTCTGCATTGGGGAACAGGTGGAGTTATAACAGATGATTGGTCTGAAGAGTCTGAAGGCAATCCACCTAATGACCGTCGTTTCATTCAAGCTGCAGGTCCATTTACTTTGAAGCCTGGTGATTACAACAACATTACATTAGGGGTAGTTTGGGCAAAAGCGAATAGCGGCGACCCTTTCGAATCTGTAAGATTGCTTCGTGAGTTTGACGATAAAGCACAATCATTATTCGACAACTGTTTTGAATTGGTGTCTGGTCCTGATGCTCCAGATGTTGCCGTTCAAGAATTAGATAAAGAAATCATTCTTATGTTGAAGAATGACAATGCCATCTCTACTAACTATCAAGAAAACTATGGTCCTGATCAAGGAGGTTTCGACCCGAGCATCCCTGAAGAATTAGCAGACGGAACGCAGTTGACTTTAGAAGACCGTTCATACAAATTTGAGGGATATATGGTATATCAACGTGTAAACGACGATGTGAGCGCGAACGACTTGGGAGATGTTGAAAAAGCTCGTTTAATTGCTCAGTGTGACGTTGAAAACGGAATTGGCCGTATTATTAATTTCACTCGTGATCCAATCACTGGTTATATCATTCCTGAATTGAAAGTTGATGGTTCTGATGCCGGTATTCAACGCTCCTTCAGAGTAACCACAGATGCATTCGCAACTGGTAACAATGCTCTAGTAAACCATAAGACTTATTACTTCATGGTCATTGCGTATGGTTACAACAACTATTCACAATACGATATTTCTTTAGAAAAAGGTCAAGATGAAGCCTTCCTTTCTTCTAGAAAGAGCGCTATTGGAGAAATTCAAAAAATCTCTGCCATTCCACACATCCCTTCTCCTGAATTGGGGGGAACTATCCAAAATTCCAACTACGGTGATGGTGTTCCGTTGACTCGTCTTGAAGGAAAAGGAAACGGCAGTAACGACCTTGTACTTGGATCAGAAACAGAAGCAATAATCCTTGCGAACAACAACATCAGCGAATTAACCTACGCTCCCGGCAAAGGTCCTGTTCAAGTTAAAGTTGTAGATCCATTGCGTGTTCCTTCCGCAGACTTTGAACTTCGTCTAAAAACAACTGAGTTCGGAGAAGATACTCCCGACAGCATGTATTGGGAATTGGAGAATCTTGACAATGGAACCATTTACGGAACCTACAAAAAATTCAATACTTCTAGTGAAGACGTAATTCTAGATTGGGGACTTTCAGTTACTTGGGGTCAATACGATTACCAGGTTGATGGTGAGCAAGTAAAGCACTATACTGAACTTCTTTCATCTTCTGTATCTTACAATGACCCTTCAAAACCATGGTTACTTGGAATTGAAGATGCTGAAGGATTCTCTGAACAAAACTGGATTCGTGCAGGAAGTGTGAAAACAGAGGGAACTGATCCGCAGGCTTTATCAGAAGCGTTGTATGACGACTATGAGCAAGGAAGCAGTGGATTCCCTTTCACTGACGAGCAAGAAAAATACGAAGCGGTAGCAGGAGGAACATGGTCACCTTATTGTCTGGTATCAGGAACTGTTCTTGATCCAAACGATGCAACCATTATCGTAAACAATGTGGCTCCAACTGCCGATGCTTTGAAGGGTGATCTTGATCAATTAGATCAACAACGTAAATCAAATATCAAAGGTTTGAACAACATCGATGTTGTCTTCACGAAAGACAAATCGAAATGGACGCGTTGCCCAGTGCTAGAAATGCAGTTCACATCTTCTCTAGCAGAAGACAATGATGGTGACAACACTGTTGATCCGGAAAAAATGAAAGTTCGTCGTGCTCCTTCTGTTGACAAAAACGGAAGAAAAGCAGGTCAGGCTGGATACAACTCAGCAGAAGGAGATTTAATAGGTACTATCGGTATGGGATGGTTCCCAGGGTATGCTATCGATCTCAGTACCGGTGAAAGATTAAACATGGCCTTCGGTGAAGACAGTTGGTTGGTTGGTGAGAACGGTCGTGATATGATCTGGAATCCTTCAACCCGTTTATACACCAACAATGGTCAACCTTTATTCGGTGGACAACATTGGGTTTATGTGTTTAAGAACCTTCGTTTCGAAGACTACTCTGCTACAAGTCCTTCGTCAAGTTTAGCTCTTTCACCAGCCTACGACGACGGTGCATTCCTTTACAGCAAATTGTCTGATCCATCAATCAGCTCTTCTAACTGGAAAAAAGTTTTCCGTGGTTGCACTTGGGTTGGAAGTGGATTGGTTAATCCTGAACACCCTTTGCTTTCTGTCGAAGAAGGTCTTATTCCTAACGATGTTCGCATAAGCATTCGCGTGGCGAAACCATATTCTAGCTACAACTACGACAACGCTGATATCTCAACTCCTGGAGGTTCTATTAACGGATGGAGAAACATATACACTTTCTCTACGAAGAACATCGCAACTACATTGAACGATGCAAATACTCTTACCTCAGTGCTAGACATTATCAATGTTGTACCTAATCCATACTACGCGTTTAGTTCTTACGAAACAAATCAATTGGATAACCGCGTGAAGGTTACCAATCTACCGGACATTTGTACCGTTACCATTTATGATTTGAATGGAAACAGAATCAGACAATTCAAAAAAGCTGATAAAATCACCAGTATCGATTGGGACTTGAAGAACGAAAGAAATATTCCTATTGCTTCTGGAACCTACATCATTCATGTAGACGTACCAGGAATCGGAGAGAAAATCTTGAAATGGTTCGGCGTTATGCGTCCAGTTGACTTGAATAACTTCTAATTGAAAAACGAATTACCATCATGAAAAAATCAATCATATCACTTTCCCTGATTTTAGGAATTACCACCTCGCTTTTTGCAGGAAATCCCGATAGATCTGGATCAGCCGGTGCGAGTCACTTACTAGTGAATCCTTGGGCTCGTTCATCGGGATTGGGGAATTCTTCTCTCTCTTCAGTAACAGGAGTAGAAAGTGTGTTTTTAAACGTTGCCGGATTGGCCTTCACGAAAAAAACAGAATTGCTTTTCACCAATACGCAGTATTTCGTTGGAACAGGTATTCAACTAAACGCAGCAGCCTTTGGTCAAAAAGTAGGGAAATCGGGTGCCTTCGCATTGTCTGTTGTAAATATGAATTTCGGAGACATTGCTCGCACTACAGAAGCTCTTCCTGAGGGTGGTATTGGGTCTTTCACTGTAAACTATTCCAACATTGGAATCAGCTTCGCGAAAGAATTCTCCAATAGTATTTACGGTGGTCTTACTGTGCGTCTAATCAGCGAAGCCATATATAATGTGCGCTCACAAGGTGTTGCATTCGATGCTGGAATACGCTACGTAACAGGAGAAAAAGACAACGTTCGCTTTGGTATTACTCTTCGTAACGTTGGGCCTCCAATGAAATACAAAGGTGACGGTATGACTGTTTCTGCAGTAATTCCTTCCAGTGGCAATACCCTAACTGTTGAACAGCGCTCGCAGCCTTACGAAATGCCTTCCATGGTTAACGTTGGTTTCGCTTACGATTTCCTAATGAAAAACAGTATGAAATTGACCGCTAACGCTGCTTATACTTCGAACTCTTTTAGCAAGGATCAAATTGCCTTAGGTTTAGAGTATAACCTTCGTAACCGTCTTTTCTTAAGGGGTGGCTTCCAACAAGACATTGGGTCCAACACAACCTACAATGCAAAAAGTGCTTTATCTGGACCAACGGGAGGTATGACCATTCAATTGCCAACAGGTGATAACGGAAGTGTTATTGGCCTAGATTATTCTTATCGCTTAACGAATCCATTCAACGGAATTCACAGCATGGGAATTCACATTACACTTTAAAATTCTTACTATATTTGTTTTGAAACCTCGTTCGCGGGGTTTCTTTATTTTAATACATACAAGACTATGTCACACATTGCCTATTACACAGCGGAAGGACTTAAAAAATTAAAAGATGATTTATACAACCTCAAGATGGTTGAACGTCCTAAAATTAGTCAGCAAATTGCTGAAGCCAGAGATAAAGGTGATCTCAGCGAAAATGCTGAATATGACGCAGCCAAAGAAGCGCAAGGGCATTTGGAAGCGCGCATAGCTAAAATGGAAGACCTCGCAGCTAATGCTCGTTTGATCGATGATTCGCATATTGATAACTCTAAAGTATATATTCTCTCTCGTGTTAAATTGAAAAATCTGAAGTCTAACACTGAAGTAGAATACACACTCGTTGCTGAAAACGAGGCCAACCTTGCTCTGAAAAAAATTAGTATTGATTCACCGATTGGTAAAGGTCTACTTGGCAAAAAAGTGGGTGATATTGCAGAAGTTCAAGTTCCTGCTGGAACTATACAACTAGAAATTCTAGATATTAATCGCTAATGTCAACCCTCTTTACACGTATAATAAATGGTGAAATACCTTGCTACAAAATAGCAGAAAACAATCTTTTCATAGCTTTTCTAGATATTCTGCCAGTAGCTAAAGGTCATACCCTCGTTGTTCCAAAAAAAGAAATTGATTACATCTTCGATCTTCCGAACGAAGAGCTTCAAGCATTGAATCTATTTGCAAAGGAGGTTGCTCGAAAAATTCAAGCTGTTATTCCATGTAAAAAAATTGGCGTTAGTGTCATTGGACTTGAAGTTCCACATGCGCACATGCATCTCATTCCAATTAATCATATTCATGATATGAATTTCGAAAAGGAAAGATTGAAATTTTCAACCGAAGAATACACTGAACTTTGTGAAGCCATTTCAAACGCTTAAAAACAATATCCCCATAAAAAAAAAGGCCCTATTTCTAGGGCCTTTTCTACAAATTAAAGAATCTAATTAGTTCTTCAACATTTTCTTTCTTGCAACAGCGTTGTTCGAAGTGTGAATCTCAACGGTATACATTCCTGCAGACCAGTTTGAAGAATCTACGAATACAACCTCTTGGTTTGTAGTGTTCGAATTGTAAACCACTCTTCCCATTGCATCGAATACACGAATTGCACTTACACGCTCTGAAGCGCGAATTGCAAACGACTCATTCGCTGGATTTGGAAATACATTGAATGATACTTCTTCATTCTCGTCTATTCCAATGTAACATGGGCTAGTGTTCAAATTCAAAGCGCATGCAATACGTGGAACTGAATAACCCATAAGTGTATCGCAAAAAGCCATTCCTTTTGCAGCAGACATATCAGGGTTAGTGGCCAAACCATTTGCATTGTTAGGATTTGCTGAATCCCACCACTCCCATGGACCTGAATCCGCTGGAGTATTAGCAGGACGCTCAAATGGGAATAAACCATGGAAACCATTGTTTGTTGAATTCGCAGCATCTGTATAAGGCTGACCAGGTGCATAACCTTCAGCTAATTCAAATACTCCGTTGTTTCCGTATTGGCTCAATGCATATTGAACATCATAGCTACCTTGTACTTCTACAACAGGCAAGAGCAAACCAGGAACAATTACAGTTCCAGTGGTGTAGGGAGCGAATGGATCGGTTGGAACTTGAAAAGAAATAATTGGATTGTCGTTCGCGTCGATCCAAGAAATATCTCCACATGCACCACCCATATTCACTGCAACGTTCACATCTGAACTATAGCCAACGTGGTTTGCATAACATAAAGTATCACCATTCAATGGGTTAACCCCAACAGATGTTCCGTTAATATCACCATTCACAAAATCCAATACCATTGGTATACCCGCACCTGTAGTAAACTTAGGTAAAAGTAAATCTGTGTATGCATCAATTCCAGAAACAGCAAAGGTGATGTATCCACCTGTACCTTGTCCCCAAATAGCTACGCGTGATGGGTCAATTCCGAATGGGTTACTGTCTTCCACAGCCGTCTTGCGGAAGAAACGAACAGCAGTACGACAATCTTGAACGCCACGGTAAGCCGCGTTGATCAAAGTGTTTACACGCTCTTCTTGAGTAGCAGCAATAGGATTCCATCCAAGACGATAATCGCAAGATGCTACAACGTAACCCAACTTAGCAAGACGAGTGCATAATTCAACAGCCGTTGAATCGGTACGAGTTCCGCCTGTACCTTGGTTTTGTGGGAAAGGAAGGAAGTTTCCTGTGTGGAAATAAAGAATTACTGGACGATCCGTTTCAGTATCACCAGCAGGTGTGTACACATCCATTTTCAATGCTTCTGGAACCGCTTGTCCAAGCTGAGAATAATACAATACGGTAGCGTTAACGCCATAGGTAACGTCCGTTTGAACGTTAACCGAAGTAAATTGCTCTGTCATGTAACGTTGAGCCATTGCTCCGGTTACACTCAACATCGCAATTGCAATCAATGAGTAGATTTTTTTCATAGGTTATTTATTTGTTTTTTGATGATTAAACGAATATTGGATGCTAAGATAAGCCATTCTTCCAATTGACGGCCCACCATACACCTGAACTTGTTTGTTATTTAACACGTTTGAGGCTCCTAGCTTAAAAAAAACATTCGAGTCAATTAAACTGTAATTCACTTGAACATCTACCATGTCGTAGGTGTTGATGTACCCAGTAAACTGAGGAGATCCCTCAAACAGATATCCTTCTATCCATTTGTAGTTTACACTATACCCCCAACAATTTCCTTCCTCCGATTCGAACAATTTATTTCCTGTAATGCTTAGATTATACTTGTGCTTTGGTGTATTGAAAGCTGGAATTATCGGGTCATTCGGGTCGCTTCTTACAATGCTATTGAATGAATAATTCGCACCGAAACTGTGCTTCTCGTGGAAATAATAATTCAATCCAACATTAGCACCCTGCGTTGTTACCGTGTTTTTTGAATTCGCTGAATAACGATAAACTTGCAAATCTTCTGGAAGGTAAGATGGCGGAGGGAAATTTGCAGAAAGACCAATATTGTATCCAATAAAATACTTGTAAGCACTGTAATACACGCCTAAATCTATATAAACCTTTTGATCGAAAAACGAAGCTCGATATCCCAACTCCATGGTCTTCACCTGCTCTGGGCGTATCGGATCAATATTAAAATACTTCAAACTATCTGTGTTCAATGTGTTTCGGTAGGCATTGAAACTAGCTATTGTAATGAGAGAATCAACACCGTTCAAGTTTCCGCTCAAAATAGCTGGACCGACATTTAAGTTCAAATACTGATCGGTTAAAGTTGGGTTTCTTAAGGCCGAAGAAAACGATGCCCGCAGGTAGTGATTTTTCTTGGGTTGAAAAACAACCGATGCAGCAGGGCTGACAAGTGCATCGAAGTTCACGTTCTTATCGGCACGAATAGTTCCGCTAACTATCAATCGATTCTCCATGAATTTTCGAGTAGCCCCGAAATACAATCCTCCCTCGTAGTTATAAATTCTCTCGGTGTCGTCGGTGAAAATTGTTCCTGCCGAATTTGGACGATACAAACGGGCATTACCCCCAATTCGAAAATCAATATATCCAGCACCCTTCCATTGATATTCACCTTGTGTATGAAAGAGCGATGAGCGATCATAGAATCGTGTTCCCCCATTAGCATCGTTATTATTCGAAGAGGTTATGCTGTTAAAGTTTGAATTGAACAAGGCAGATCCAGGTTGAAAAAAGCCGTACTGACCCGCCATGGGAATTCCTGCCGTTCCGTTATTCGTCCAATTTTCTACCAACTGATGATAATAGGCCAAACTGTCGGCATGCTGCGCCGACCAAGAAGCATATTGCTGGTCAGTGGGGACAATGAAAAAATTAGGTTCCGCAGGCCAGTTAGGATTCTGAACGTATTGCGGATAATTCATATCCAGCACTCTGTTTCGAATTGAATCTTGCCAATATTTCACATAAGCATTCGCCCAATTCTCGTCCGAACGAGCTGCGTCTTGTAATTTCAATGCGGTGAAATAGGGGTCAAAACTGTTTCCGGCATTCTCGCCTGTTCCATACACACGAATGAAATACTTGTCCTTTTTCTTCAACTCAACTCGTCCTTGGAAAAATAAAATATCGCGAAGACTGAATCGATTATCTCCTTGGTAAACGGTTGTCCCTTGCCCTACATTTCCTGCTACGATAAGTTCTGGTGAGTTTTCTTCCAATTCCGGTTTCAAGCGCAAATGAACCGAGGCATTGGCCTTTACATTCTTTGTGTTGTAATTTACCAAGTCCGCTTCACGATAACCTGTTCTGAAAAAAGTACCCAACCCAGGTTTTCCATTCGGGTCTTCAGAATAGTCATTCGCAGGAAAATACTCATCTCCGTATGTATTCACCGCATCAAACCTTCCTGGATTATTTGCTGAAAATCCGCTGTTGTATATCTGAGATTGATTATCTGCTGCCCAATCCAAGGCTTTAAAAGCAAAGACATTGAATTTGTAAGCTAGGTACTTATAGCCTTCCTTGTTGGAAAACGCATGTGCAAAACGCACCGATGGTTCAACCAACTGCCTCTCACCCACTCTCAGCTGAGCGGTGAGACCTGTGTATACAAATGGGTCTTTCGTTTCCATTTTAATTACACCGTTAAAGGCACCGGGACCATAGAATGCGCTGCTTGCTCCTTGCACAATTTCAACAGCGAAAACATCTAAATCGGGAGCACCTAGAAAATTCCCTAAAGAGAAATTCAATCCGGGTGATTGGTTATCGACGCCGTCTATCAATTGTAAACTCCTTACTGGAGATGTAGAATTGAAACCTCTTGTATTGATAACACGAAATCCTAAACTTGCCGTGGTTAAATCAACTCCTTTCAACGCGCCTAATCCTTCATAGAAATTTCCTGCTGCGGAATTTTTTATTGCAGTTAAATCCATGCGTTCAACGGTCAATGGATTCTGCTTTTGTTTTTCTGTAATTCGCGTATCCTTGATAATTACCGTTCGGCCAAAATCCCCTGTGATCATTTCAACCAAGATAAAATCGGTGTTTCTTGCAACAATTTCCTGATCAGCAAAGCCAACATATTTCACAACCAACGTCACCGGAAGTCCAGAAACTTTAATGGCGAATTCACCATCGTAATCGCTAGAAGCCCCATTGTTCGTGCCTTTTTGAAAAATAACAGCACCTGTGAGTGAAGCTTGATTCTGTTGCTCAACCACCTTTCCTCGCAGGGTTTGCGCATACGAAACCGTTGTGGTCAACAATGTAAGTAGAGTGAATAGGAGATTTCTCATTTGACTACAATTTACAACCATTTCAATATACCGAACAAGGTTCAAAAAGAACTTATTAAAAATAAAATGAAGAAAAAAAGGGCCACTAACGGCCCTTTTTTAAATATTACTTTGAAAAGTATTATCCGCTGCAAGATTCACAAGAATCCGGATTGTCTATTGAACAAGCGATTGCGTCTACATTTTTCTGAGAAAGAGTATCCGGAGTAATATTCATACTAACAGTAACGGGTGCACTCTCTATAACTACTTCCGCTTTTGGCTGTGAAAGTTGAGACTTATCTACAGTGAACTTAATCGCATCCGTAGCTGCTTTTGTTCTTAAGTAATACATCCCAGTCTTCAATCCTTTCTCCCATGCATAGAAATGCATCGACGTCAATTTTCCGAAGTTTGCATTCTCCATGAAAATATTCAAAGACTGACTTTGACAGATAAACGCTCCACGATCTGCAGCCATATCAATTACCACGCGTTGTGATATTTCCCAAGCCGTTTTGTAAAGAGCCTTTAAGTTATCTGGAATCTCATCGATGTTCTGAACAGAACCGCTGGTTGACATTAACTTGTTCTTCAAGTTGTCGTTCCACAACCCAAGATTTACAAGGTCTTTCAGAAGGTGCTTATTTACAACGATAAACTCACCCGCCAAAGTTCTTCTTGAATAAATGTTCGTGGTATAGGGTTCGAAACACTCGTTGTTTCCTAAAATCTGCGCAGTAGAAGCTGTTGGCATTGGAGCTAACAATAAGCTATTGCGCATTCCGTATTTCGTAATTTCTTCTTTCAACACGCTCCACTCCCAACGATCAGTCGGAGTAACATTCCACATGTCGAATTGAAGGATGCCCTTCGATGCTGGAGAACCTTGGAAGGTTTCGTAAGCACCGTCTCTGCGCGCTAAATCTTTCGACGCCGTGCAAGACGCATAGTAGATAGTTTCGAAAACTTCGCGATTCAACTTTTTCGCTTCTTCAGACTCAAATGGGAAGCGCAATAAAATAAACGCATCTGCCAATCCTTGAACACCAATTCCAATTGGACGGTGACGCATGTTTGAGTTACGTGTTTCAGGAACTGGGTAATAATTTCCGTCAATAATCTTGTTCAAGTTCACCGTTAATTGGTAAGTCACTTCAAACAACTTATCGTGATCGAAAGCTCCGTCTTTTACAAATTTCGGTAAGGCAATAGAACCTAAATTACAAACTGCAATTTCATCAGGTGCAGTGTACTCAATAATTTCGGTACACAAGTTAGAACTCTTGATCGTACCCAAGTTTTGCTGATTGCTCTTGCGATTCGCAGCATCTTTGTACAACATGTAAGGGTTGCCGGTCTCAATTTGCGACTCGATAATTTTGTACCACAAGTCTTGTGCTTTGATTGTCTCTCTTCCTTTTCCTTCCGACTCGTATTTAGTATACAACTTTTCGAATTCCTCACCCCAACAATCAGAAAGCCCTGGACATTCATTTGGACACATCAATGTCCATGTTCCATTGTCCTTCACGCGCTGCATGAACAAGTCAGGAATCCATAGAGCGTAGAACAAGTCACGTGCACGAATTTCTTCTTTACCGTGGTTTTTTCTTAAGTCTAAAAAGTCATAAACATCTGCATGCCACGGTTCAAGATAAATCGCGAAAGAACCCTTGCGCTTTCCACCTCCCTGGTCTACATAACGCGCTGTGTCGTTGAACACGCGCAACATTGGAACAATTCCATTGCTTGTGCCGTTTGTACCTCTGATGTATGAACCCTTCGCACGAACATTGTGAATACTAAGTCCTATACCACCGGCGCTTTGAGAAATTAAAGCTGTTTGCTTCAGCGTATCGTAAATTCCTGGGATACTGTCATCTTTCATTTGAATAAGGAAGCAAGAACTCATCTGAGGCTTCGGTGTTCCAGCATTGAAAAGCGTAGGGGTTGCATGTGTGAACCAACCTTCGCTAATCATGTTGTACGTCTTCACAATCTCATCTAAATCTGTTTTGTGAATTCCTACGGCAACGCGCATGAACAAATGCTGTGGACGTTCCACCACTGCACCGTGCATCTTCAACAAATACGATTTCTCTAATGTTTTGAAACCGAAATAATCGAATTGAAAATCACGATCGTAGATAATGGTGCTGTCCAATAACGGTGCATTCTCCGTTATCATGTTGTACACATCTTCTGCAATTAAGCCCGCACCTTTTCCAGTCTTCGGATCTACATAATTGTACAAATCTGAAATAGTCTGAGAAAAAGACTTCTTCGTGTTCTTGTGTAAATTTCCAATAGCAATACGAGAAGCAAGAAGAGCATAGTCCGGATGCGTCGTCGTATTCGTAGCGGCTATTTCAGCTGCTAGCGTGTCTAACTGACTTGTGGTTACTCCATCGAATACCCCTTCAATTACCTTCATGGCAATTTTCAAAGGATCTATGATGGGGTTCAACCCGTAACATAATTTTGAAATTCGGGCTGTGATCTTATCGAACTTAACCGTCTCTTTTCTGCCGTCTCTTTTTACTACAAACATGTGCTTCTATATATTTCGTTAATGCTTAATATTCTTAGAATTCTTCCGAGAATGAAATGGCTCTCGAATCTTCTGACGGACCGTCTTTCACGCCAGCTTTCTGGTATTCCGCCACGCGCTTTTCAAAGAAGTTCGTCTTTCCTTCAACACTGATTAAATCCATGAAATCAAACGGATTTGTGCTGTTGTAAATTCTCTCATTGCCCAACTCGGTCAACAAACGGTCTGCTACGAATTCAATATACTGACTCATCAAATCGCTGTTCATTCCAATTAAACGCACAGGAAGCGCATCTGTCACGAATTCGCGCTCGATAGCCACTGCTTGTTCAATAATTTCACGAACGCGTTCGATAGGTAGTTTGTTTTGAATATGCTCGTTGTAAAGCAAACAAGCAAAATCACAATGCATTCCTTCGTCACGACTAATCAACTCATTACTGAAGGTCAATCCTGGCATGAGTCCGCGTTTCTTCAACCAAAAAATACTGCAGAAACTTCCAGAAAAGAAAATCCCTTCAACAGCAGCGAAAGCAACCAAACGTTCCGCAAAAGTTCCTCCTTTTATCCAACGCAATGCCCATTCGGCTTTCTTCTTCACACAGTCTAATGTGTCGATTGCCTTGAATAAATAATTTTTATCTGCAGTATCCTTAATGTAAGTGTCAATCAGCAATGAATAAGTTTCACTGTGAATGTTCTCCATCATGATTTGAAACCCGTAGAAAAATTTCGCTTCGGTATACTGAACTTCGCGAACGAAATTCTCTGCCAAATTCTCATTTACAATTCCATCGCTTGCCGCGAAGAAAGCCAATACATGCTTAATGAAGTGACGCTCGTCGTTGTTCAACTTTGTATTCCAGTCAACCAAATCAACACTTAAATCAATCTCTTCAGCAGTCCAAAAACTTGCCTCGGAAGTTTTGTACATCTGCCAAATATCCTGGTGAACAATAGGGAAAAGTACAAATCTGTCTGGATTTTCCTTCAAAAGCGGTTCTTCGTGCTGCATCTATTTAATAATTGTTTTGGTTCCTAAATTCCTACGAGCTCATAAAAATCGAGAATAGAAATTCAGGACTTCAAAGATTCGTTATTGATTGTGAAATTGCAACTTAAAACAGTTAACAAGAAGGGCTAGTTTTTAACAATTAAATTTTCATATCCCTAGAACCCTTGCCCATGTAGTAATTCGCATATTTTTATTTTTTTTCTTGGAAAAATGACAGAATTTCCGATATATTATATGGCACTACTTTTAGCTTGAAAAATAAGAAATACGTCTTCATTTTATCCCTTATCAAATAGAAGAAGGCGTTACATTTGTAACCATTAATTGAAGAACCTATGCTCGGAGCGCTAAATACTATTCTGAAGAAAATAATCGGAGATAAAAAAGAGAAGGATATTGAAGCTATTCAACCGCTTCTTAAATCTACTAAATCCGCTTGTGAAGCCCTTTCAAACGCCAGCGCAGATGATGTTCGCCGGATGTCTCAAGACATGCAAACTCGCATCCAAAATCATATACAGCACCTTGAAGATGAAGTTCAAGCATTGAATGATAAAGCCGACGAGCTTCCGCTTGACGCTTTGGAGGAGAAGGAAGGCATATACGCTGAGGTTGACACGGTAAGAAAAACAATAAACGAAGAAATTGAAAAGGTTCTAGTCGATATACTTCCGGAGGCATTTGCAGTCATTAAGCGTACCGCAGAGATTTTCAAAAACAACGAGGAAATCACGGTCTCGGCAAACGCATTTGACAAAGATTTCGCTATTCAAACTTCCAAAGATTACGTTCGCATAGAGGGAGACAAGGCCATTTGGAAAAACAACTGGTCAGCTGCTGGGAACAGATTCACTTGGGACATGGTTCACTACGATGTTCAATTGATCGGAGGTATTGCCCTTCACCAAGGTAAAGTTGCCGAAATGGCCACCGGTGAGGGTAAAACGCTCGTTGCAACACTTCCTGTTTTCTTAAATGCACTTGCGAATAGAGGTGTTCACGTAGTAACCGTGAATGACTATTTGGCTCGTCGTGACTCTGAATGGATGGGGCCACTTTATGAATTTCACGGATTAAGTGTGGATTGCATTGACAAGCACCAACCAAATTCCGACGCACGAAGAAACGCCTATCGTTCGCACATCACCTTTGGAACGAACAACGAATTTGGTTTCGACTACCTGCGCGACAACATGGCGGTAGAGGCTTCACATTTGGTTCAACGTAAGCACCACTTTGCAATTATTGATGAAGTAGATTCTGTATTAATTGACGAAGCAAGAACCCCGCTTATCATTTCAGGTCCGACATCAAAAGGAGATCAACAAGAATTCGATGCGTTAAAACCAAAGATTCAAATCTTAATGAACGCGCAGAAATCTGCGGTTACCGATTTTTTAACTGATGCAAAGAAAAAACTTCAACCCGAATCTGGGACTCCAAACAAAGAAGAATTAATAGAAGGAGGATTAGCCCTTCTTCGCGCATACCGAGGATTGCCGCGCAACAAAGCCTTAATTAAATTTTTAAGTGAAGACGGTATTAAAGCCGTTCTCTTAAAAACAGAAGGACAACATTTACAAGACAACCAGCGCGAAATGCCCAAGGCCGACGCTGAATTGTTCTTCGTCATTGATGAAAAAAACAATCAAATTGAATTGACCGACAAGGGAATTCAATTGATGTCGAAAAACATGGAAGACGATCGTTTCTTCGTCCTTCCAGATATCGGAACCGAAATTGCCACAATCGAAAAAACTTCAAAGAGCGACGCTGAGCGCGTGAGTGCCTTAGAAGAACTTCAGCGTGACTATAGCGTGAAGAGCGAGCGTATCCATACCATAAATCAACTTCTTAGAGCCTATGCTCTTTTCGAAAGAGACAAGGAATATGTTGTTATGGACAATAAGGTGAAAATCGTTGACGAGCAAACCGGACGTATGATGGAAGGTCGTCGATTCTCTGACGGACTTCACCAAGCCATTGAAGCGAAAGAAAATGTGAAAGTTGAAGCAGCAACACAAACCTACGCTACAGTTACTTTACAGAACTATTTCCGCATGTACCATAAATTGGCGGGTATGACAGGAACTGCAGAAACCGAAGCAGGTGAATTGTGGGACATCTACAAGTTAGATGTGATGATTATTCCAACGCATCGCGCGATTTCGAGAAAGGACCAAGACGACAAAATTTATAAAACGAAGAGAGAAAAATACAATGCTGTAATTGAAGAAATTGCAGAATTGCGAGAAGCCGGAAGACCAGTATTGGTCGGTACTACAACTGTTGAAGTCTCTGAAGTTCTAAGCAGAATGCTTCGTCAACGCGGTATTGACCATCAAGTTTTGAATGCGAAGCTTCACCAAAAAGAAGCGGAAATTGTATCTCTTGCGGGTAAGGCCGGAACAGTAACCATTGCAACAAACATGGCCGGTCGTGGAACCGATATTAAGCTTGGCGAGGGTGTTAAAGATTCTGGTGGATTAGCCATCATTGGTACTGAACGACACGATTCTCGTCGTGTTGACCGCCAGTTGCGCGGACGTTCAGGCCGACAAGGAGACCCAGGATCAACCTCGTTCTACGTTGCACTCGAAGATGATCTCATGCGATTATTTGGAAGCGACCGTATTGCTAAAATGATGGACAGACTTGGCCTCAAGGAAGGCGAAGTAATTCAACATTCAATGATTACCAGCTCTATCGAAAGAGCTCAGAAAAAAGTAGAAGAAAACAATTTCGGTATACGTAAACGATTGCTGGAATTCGATGATGTCATGAACGCGCAGCGTGAGGTTATATACAAACGCAGACGACACGCTTTGTTCGGAGAGCGCTTGAAACTTGACATTGATAATATGCTATACGACTTGGCTCAAGCAGCTGTATCGTATGCACACAGTGCAAAGAATTTCGACGCGTACAAAATTGAATTGCTTCGTTATTTCGGAATTGAAGCACCCGTAACTCACGACCAGTTCATTTCAGAAAATGAAATGAATGTGATTCATGCAACATACGAGGCTGTTTTATTGGCTTATACTTCGCGTATAGATAGCCTCGCGAAAGAGGCGTTTCCAGTTATTGAAAATGTCTATCGTACAAATTCACAAGGATACCAAAACATTGCCATTCCATTCAACAATGGTTTGAAAGGAATTCAAGTTGCAGTTAATCTTGAAAAAGCACACGCCTCTGGTGGAAAGGAAATGATTAGCGCCCTTGAGAAAGGAATTACGCTGGCCATTATCGATCAAAACTGGAAGGAGCACTTGCGTGCTATGGACGATCTAAGAAGCAATGTTCAGTTTGCCGCTCACGAACAAAAAGATCCTTTGTTGATCTACAAAAAAGAGAGTTTCGATTTGTTCCGAATCATGATTACGAAGACGAATGCTGAGATTGCTAATTTCCTATTGACATGTCAACTACCGTCTGGAACTCAAGCCAATCAAGCCCCTCAGCGCGAAGTTATTCGCACACAAACCATGAAAGCGGATTCAGGAAACTTGAATCAACATGCAAGTCAAGCACAAGAAGCTGGTGAAAGAATTTCTCAACAACGAAGTGCACCTGTTGTTGCTGACCCAAAAATTAATCGAAACGAACCGTGTCCATGCGGTTCAGGAAAGAAATACAAATCTTGTCACGGAAAGTAATTATTCTGCGGCAAGATTTTCCCATTTTTCCATAAGCCCTTCAAGCTCCTTTTTCAGTTGCTCGTACTTCGTGTTTTGTGAATTAACTAAATCTAAATTTGTATAATCCATAGTTGACATTTCGTTTTCAAGTTCTGCCATTTGAGCTTCCTTTTTTTCAATGTCTCCTTCAACTTTCTTGATCTCTTTTTCCTTTGTCTTATCAATTTTCACTGCAGGCTTAGGTTCAACGAATGCAACTTCCTTTTGAATTTTCTCTTGCTGCTTTATCACTTTTTCATTCTCATAAAGAGCAATGCTCGTGGCTTTTTTGTCTCTTAAGAATTCCTTCACATCACCTGGGAAAACTACCATTCTATCCGCTTGTATCTCGAAAACTTTTTGGGTTAATCCATCCAAGAAATCCCTGTCGTGAGATACCAGTAAAACAGTACCGTCGTACTTAGCGATAGCATTCTTCAGCACTTCTTTCGAAGCCAAATCCAAGTGATTCGTAGGTTCATCGAGCACCAAAAAGTTATAAGGTTGAAGCAATAACTTACAAAACGCTAGGCGCGCTTTTTCACCTCCAGAGAGGACCTTAACTTTTTTATCTATATCGTCACCGCTGAACAAAAACGCTCCAAGTAATCCGCGAACACCTTTGCGAATGTCTCCTACGGCTTCATCATCTATCGTTTGAAAAACAGTTTTCTCACCGTCTAAAATATCGCTTTGGTTCTGCGCATAATAACCCACTTCTACGCTGTAACCAATCTTCAATTCGCCATCATAGGCTTCTTGATTCATGATCATGCGAAGCATTGAACTCTTTCCCACACCGTTCTTTCCGATTAGCGCAACCTTTTCTCCACGAACGATTTGGAAATTAACCTTCGAGAAAAGATGTAAATCACCGTAGGACTTTCCTACATCAAAACCTTCTAAAATTACCTTACCCGCATGTGGTGAAGGTGGAAATGCAATTCGAACTTTTGTTCCGTCTATATCATCAACCTCAATCTTATCAAGCTTATCAAGCTTACGAATTAATGTCTGCGCAAATGCCGCCTTATCTTTTTTCGCACGGAATTTATCAATTAACTTCTTCGTGTCTTCTATATACTTCTGTTGGTTCTTCGCTGCATTCTCTTGACGCTCCACCTCTGATTCGCGCTGAACAATGTATTTGGAATATGAAAATTTGTAGTCGTATAATTTCGATTTTGAAATCTCAATGGTGCGTTTCGTCACATTGTCTAAGAAGGTTCTGTCGTGCGAAATAAGGACAATTGCGCCAGGGTATTCAACCAGAAATTCTTCCAACCATTCAATACTCTCAATATCTAAGTGATTGGTAGGCTCATCGAGTAATAACAAATCAGGATTCTCTAAAAGCAGTTTTCCCAATTCCACGCGCATCTTCCAACCACCGCTAAACTCGCGCATGGGTCGCTTCAAATCTTTCGAAGAGAAACCTAGTCCTTTTAATACGCGTTCAATTTTCTCGTCTGTACTTCCGACATCTAGAAGCGACAATCGATGTGATACGGACTCTATTTCGTCAATTAGATTGGCATAATCGTCAGAAGTGTAATCGGCGTGATTTGCAATTAAATCACCTAGCTCATCCATACGCGCCTTCATGACTTGTAGCTCACGGAAAGCGCCCTGTGCTTCTTCGTAGACTGAAGCATCTTCTGAGTGCACCATTTCTTGAGGAAGGTATCCGATTGTTGTTCCTCTGGCTAACGAAATAGTCCCTTCGGTTGGTTTTTGAATACCTGCTAAAATTTTAAGCATGGTCGATTTCCCTGCACCGTTCTTTCCCACTAAACCTATTCTTTCGCGTGGACCTATGAAATATCCAATCTTCGAAAACAACTCTCTCGAGCCAAAATGCACACTTAAATTCCCTACTGTAATCATTCTTCCTTACTAAAAAAAACAAACCCCTCGGTCAAACCGAGGGGTTCAGATTCAAAACATTAAAATTAATAGTTCCACAAATCGTGTTCGTATTCGAAGATTTCCTTCTTCACACGCTCACTTTCCAATAATGCATCAAGTCCTTGAGCGTATTGTTGAATTTCACGATCATAAACATTTTCTTCTTTAATAACGTGGGCAGAGAATCTTCTCATTTCGAAAAGATCATCATAACTTCCACGGAACGCATCGTTCACTGTGTTGAAGCTATCCCAATTCGCGAATACATAACGACACTCGCGGTAGTATAACCAAAACAAAGGAACTGCTACTGGGTTGTCTGGATCACGCAACTGCCCTTCTGCGTTTCTAGGAAGAACCATTGGAGCAATACCAATAATTCTAACATAGCGCTGAGAACGTTGCTTGTCGAAAATCCAATCTTCCTTCAGACGGTATCCAACAATATCTTCTGCCTCACGAGTAATCATTGTGTCTTTCAACACGTACTCATCTGCATTTATGTAGTTCTTTACTGTTATTGGAATATTCAACAAGCCTTTTACTTGCTCCGGCTCCAATTTGTAAGTAAACTCATCGTCTGCTCCATCTGGACCTGTGCTGTAAGCGGTTAGATTTCCATCATCCACACCCTTGATAATTACTTGCCACAAGCTCTTGCGACCCTTTAAATCTTTCAAAGGGTACAACAATGGGTAGTTCATCTTCTGACGAAGATCAATTTCCTCCCAAACGCGCTTCTTCCAAAGCACATCAGCTTCGCGCAAATAAGGCCATTCCTTCACTCTGCGTTGCGGATTGTTTTCTTGCACATATGCTCCATCCAATACATTTCTGCGTGGTTGTGCATAAGCACTGTTGGCAACAATCATGAATGCTGCAACAATTAGAACTGGAATTAGCTTTTTCATAGCCTTACGTTTTAAATGTTATTATTGAACTTTCAAACTAATTGATGGAAGAGGACGTCTCTCACCAGCCACAGAAGCTTCAATTCTTTCTACATAAATCTTATCTCCAGTTTTCACTTTCGACAATGCTGTTTTCATTTCCGAGCTTAATGAACCACCGCTAGCGCGCATTTCAGGAGTAATCTTACCTGCACTCGCAACAGTCATAGTGAAGCCATTAATAGATACAGGAATACCTTGGAATACAAAGTCAGCACCCATACTAGCGAACACCGCAGAAGCTGCTGTTGCATCTCCACGAGAAATAGTCGTAGTCATGTGATTCTTTCCTTGAAACGAAGGAGTTGGATCTGGTAATTTCTTAATCTTGAACTGCTTAGCAGGCATGCTCACTTGCTTGCCATTGATTGTTGCAGTTACGTTAATGCTTGCATCTCTAGAGCCATTGGTTGGCATTACCATATAGTTTCCACCACCCTTAGGAGAGATAGAACCACCGCTCATGCTAACACTCAGTTGACTCGCGTCAACACCTGGAACTGAAATTTCAACCGGATTCTCTACGCGCTCGTAGAACACCATCATTGCAGTTGGAGAAACAACCAAAGCTGCCTCACCTACAGTAAATGGCGGTATAATGAAAGGTTTTGCGATATCATTACCATCGGCATCTTGATAAACAATTACGCCTTTGTGAGAGTGAGAACCTAATGCGCTTTCGTTAATCTTGAACTTACACTTTCCGTCTGAATCAGACATGATTGCTTCTTTTCCAGAATAATCAAAAACCTCAGCTTTAGCACCTTCACCTACTTCACCACCCATGTATACTTTTGTTTTACTCGCTTTGTTGTAGGCAGCTAAATAAATTTCTGCCACAAACGAGTCGCCCTTCAATATGTAACTTTGTTTAGGCACAACAGCTACAGTAACATCCGAGAATTTCAAATCGGAAGCGTTGATAGAAGAAGCTAAGAAATTTAACACGGTGTTTTTAACTAGTATAACGTCAGACTCAATTTTACTCAAGTGCGCAATTACCGCAGCTAATGGAGAGTGATAGAAAAGAGCGGTTTCCCACTTCTCATCCGGCTCACCTTTTTCGCTACTAGGAATGTCGGCAAACGCAAAGGTATTGGCAATTAAAGCCTTAGCCTCTGGCGCCCTATCCGCTAATGTGTGCATGTTTCCTTTCAAGTCAGTTACCGCTAAGTTTTGACACTCATCGGAAAATGCTGTCAACTTTTCACGCAACTCAACTGCAGACCATGGACCACTTTTAGGTGATGCTGGCTCGTCTCCGATAAGCATACCCGTGGTATTTTGATTTTCATCGGGCTTAGAAACTTTTTCTTTATCCCCAATATCAATCAAATGCCCATCAACAATATACTCTTCGAATCCAGCACCGTCTGGATTGCCCTTTGCAGAACTTGCCAAAACGTGCGCCTTCAATTCAATGATGTAACTTACCAAAGCATCGGCCTTTTCAACCATTTCGTGTGCTTTGTCTTGGAAAGGACGAGCCTTTTCCTTGTCACTCCAATTGTCTAATAATCCTAAAGTAGCATCAGCACGCTCTTCCGAATTAGCACTGTTTTTAACCAATCCGCGATTGATTTGTATGAAGGCGTTCAAAACATCCTTCGAAATATTCAAAGCAAGAAGTGCGGTTAGAACGAGATACATCATCCCGATCATCTTCTGCCGTGGGGTTTCTTTTCCACCAGCCATTTTAGTTCCTCCTTATTTTAATACTACAATTATTATGTGGAACTTATGCTTGACGGCCAGAGCCCATTGCATTTAACATATTTGCATAAATCGTATTCAACGATTTCAAGTTTTGAGCAAGCTCAGAAATATTCTCTTTGTACAACTTCGTATCTTCAACTGAGTCAGCAAGGTTTTTGACCAATGCACCCATATCGCCGAACATAAGACGTGTCTTCTCTAATTCTGTCAATTGCAACTCGTACATACCGTTCAATGCTGCAAGATTTTGCGACATTTTTTGTAAATTCTCACCTGCGCTTGCACCCTGCTCTGTGTGAGCAACAAGACCCGTCAATTGTTCAGAAGCAGCTTCATAGGTAGAAGCCAATTTAGAAACTTTAGTAGAAGCATCTTGCAGTGAAGTTGCGTAATTTGAACTTGCCATAGCAGCATCTGTTGAGTCTGCCATTTGACGAGCATTCGAGCTAAATGTTCTCATTCCGTCACCAAGACTTGAAATCAAATCACCATCAATTTTAGCCTCACTCAATAGAGCATCTAATTGTTGAGAAACACCTTTGTTTACAACAGTCTTTTTTGAACCATGACCGTGATCTCCGTCTTCTGGAGTAGCTAATTCAGGGTAAACCAAAGACCAATCTGGCTCTTCATGTAAAGGTTCAAACGCTGAGAAAAAGAAGATAATAGCCTCCGTAGTCAAACCCACAACAAGCAGCAATGAAGCAAACGGCCAGTGCTGAATTTTAAACATCGCCCCAATAATTACGACAGCTGCTCCGATTCCGTACAGTTTTGCCATAAAATTTTTCCAAGCTTTACTTCCAGGTTTCATTGATTTTAAAAATTTAAGTTATTTATATGGTTTCTAATTGGTTTCAATGAATTATTCGTTCCCAGATGGACTATTCCAGTCTTCAGAAGGACCGCTTTTACCACGACCTAGGTATGTCATTGCACAGCGGAAACCGATGTATGACTTAGCCGTGTCTTGGAATTCGTACGAACGCGTTCCGCATTGTATAAAGTATGAAATATCTTTCCAAGATCCCCCACGCGTTACTTTACGCTTTTGAGTAGTTGCATCATCTTCCTTAGCGCGGTAGTCGTACTCAGGATTCAAATCGTGCATAATTTCATAGGCACCCTCGTCGTACGCAGTGTTACACCATTCTGCAACGTTTCCTGCCATGTTGTAAAGTCCCCAGCCGTTTGGAGAGTAAGAACCAATTGGAACTGTATGAACACCGTTATCATCTGGGTAGTCTCCACGCATTGGCTTAAAGTTGGCCAAAGGACAACCCAAGTAGTTACGTGTGTAAGGACCGCCCCAAGGATACTCTTCATTTGAAAGTCCACCGCGTGAAGCATATTCCCACTCAGCCTCTGAAGGCAAGCGGAAACGTTGAACGAATGTTTCTCCGTTTTGCTGCTTCCACTCATTTAAGATTTGAGTTCTCCACGCACAAAATGCTTGACATTGACCCCAGGTAACACCTACAACCGGATAGTCGTCATAGGCTGGATGCCAAAAATAAGTTTCTGTTAAATGTGTGTTGTTCGAGTACGTGAAATCGTGAGCCCAAACCAAAGTGTCTGGATAAACATTGATTTGCTCTTCGATAACAAATTTCGTTCTATCTGAATTAATTTTAATCGAGTGCAATTGATCCAATGAGTTTTTCTCGCCGGTCTCTTCATCACGATTACCTTTTTTCTTAGATGCACCCTCGAAGTCAATCCACCAATAGCGGTACTTCAATTTACGTGAATCAATTTCCTTACGATCGTAATACTTGTCGGCCCCTTGAAGGTAGAATTCATCATAAACGATATCGAAAACTTCATCGTTCTCCATATCAATTTCAGTCTCCCAATCGAGTTTGTAGCCTTTGTTGATGAAACGATCCATCTCACGACCGTCTTCACGCTCAGAAATTCCGAATCCCTCAATTTCGTTTTGAGCCAATTGATCTCTCATTAAAGAGTCACGTACCCAAAAAACGAACTGGCGGTACTCATTGTTTGAAATCTCATGTTGATCCATGTAAAAAGCTGAAACGGTAACCGTTCTAGCTTTCACAGTCATGCCACCTGCGAGGTCGCGATCGTTATTGCCCATGGTGAAAGAACCGAAATTAATGTAATTCATTCCATAAGGATTTACTTGAACCCATTCCTCGCGAGGGTAAACACCTACTAGTTCTCCAGATGGTCCAGGATAACATCCTACAAGCAATGAAGACACTAATGCGAAAAACAAAATTGATTTTTTCATGACTTCCTAAATTAATGAGTTAAACTCTGTTGGGTTAAGCTTAACGCTATTATAACTACGTTGGGTTTCATTTTATTGTTACAATAATCGTGGATCACCCGAAATTCTTCGAATTGGGGTTTTTCCAAGATTAAATTCATACGTCAAAAAAAACTCATGTGACCCGGCACTGTAGTTCTTAATCGTACTAAGTGTTACATCATATGAATATCCCATTTTAAATCCGTGTGTATATGTGTAGCGTCCTTGCTGAACGGTATTCAACGTCATTTGCATTCCCGCCATAGGAATAATTGCATCTCCAGGTCGGAAAGCAACACCACCCCAAAGCAAATTGTTCCATAAAACATTCGCATTGACATCAATAGCCGGTGAAGCCTTCATGTCTGTTTTTACTAATGCGTTTGTGCGAATAACTAGGCCGTTGTTCAAATCATGATTGTATCCTCCCATGATATACAAGTGACGTGCCGTTGCAAATCCAAGATCCGCCAAGTCTGTAGCAGGTAAATGCGTAGCACTTACTCCAGCATAATATTTATTCTTTTGGTAAAACATTAATCCAACATTCGCATCAAAGCCACCCTGCGACAATCCCGTTATTGGAATGTTGGGGTCTGTTGGATCAATTGCAATCCAGTTTGTTCCTAAAGTTTTTGAAAGCATTCCTATTTGAACACCTGCAGAAAGAATGTTGTTGCCAATTGGCAAATGATAAGCTCCCGATAAACGAACGAACTTGTTTTGCTCCTGACCTAAAACCTCTGTCATTGCAGAAATGCCCAAGCCAACTGTTCTTCCTCCAGCCTTCACATATCCATTGTAATTAAACAAATAAGTCTTTGGATCTCGATCGAAGCCATCCCACTGGTCACGGTGGAATGCTTGAATCTGATGCATGTTATCTATACCAGCGGCAGCTGGATTGAAAGAAATTCTATCAAACATCCACAATGAGAATTGCGGATCTTGCTGAGCATTTACAGCACCCGCAAGAGAAAACGCTAGGAGAAGAAAATACAGTTTTTTCATCGTTTGGTTCTTTCGTTTAACAATGTT
This sequence comes from Flavobacteriales bacterium, assembly GCA_044371675.1. Taxonomy (GTDB): domain Bacteria; phylum Bacteroidota; class Bacteroidia; order Flavobacteriales_D; family Sanyastnellaceae; genus CAIZGX01. The sequence goes on along the minus strand of JBILTF010000001.1, from coordinate 6,425 downwards.
AAATCTCAAAATGAGAATAAACAGAGTTTGCTAAAATAGAAAATCTAATCAAAAAAACAAAATAAACAGGCGAAATTCAACATGGACTAAAAGATAAACGATTCATTTTGCATGGCTGTCAATGAGTTAGTATATAAAAGAAGACCAACTAATTGTTGGAAACCTAAACTTTTTTAAACTAACTTCTGGAAAGTTTTCCACCATCTATCCGGCATTTCTTGCTGAGCAGCCATTGCATAGTCCGCATAAGTGCAGGGCACAACATGATTTCGCACATGCTTTTCTTCCGAGCCGGCTGGATATGCAACTTCCAACCACCAACGATTCGTTAAATGACTTTTATAAAAGACCAGTTCATCTCCAGAATCAGTTAAGAGCACAATGAACTTTTCATATTCTGAAAGTGACGCAATAGGATAGTCACCGCGGCGCGCATGGTAGCCATCGATGAAACACCAGATCAATTGCGCCGCGAGTTGCGCCGATTGACCACTGTCATCAAGGGAAGGGTTAAACTCATAGAAACCGATGCATGTAAGCTTCTCGCTCATGCCCGCATATTTGCACAGCTGAGCCGCCTCATGACCGAAGAATCCATTTGGTCCACTTTTCTTGGTGGACATAAATTCCGAATAACGAATTGAACTTAAATCGAAACTTAACAAATCTGCATTTCGAATGACCGGTTCTGCGATAGAAAGATCTTGTTGAATTTCACCCAACCTAATTGCATCGAAATACATCTTGGTAGTTAATTCAAGCAAAGCTTTATCGGTCAAATAGCGTTGATGCCCCAAATTTGAGAAATTGAACAAATAATTCGGGCGGTGAAGAATGATGCGATTCAAATAGCCTTCAGCTGTGGAGTCATCTGGACTCGAGCCAAAGTCTAACTTTGAGTCAACTGTCACCAAGTTTACCGTTTGCTCCATGGCCTCATAAGCCTTAAAGGTTGCATAGGTTAAATCTTGCGTTCCGCCTATGACAACAGGGACAATGTTCAACTTCATGCAAGCCGTGCAAACTTCGGAAAGAGCGAAATACGTGTCCTCAGGAGTTTCACCGGGCAGGATATTTCCTAAATCGACAATCTTTGAATAATCGTCGCAGGCTAAAAGTTTATAGAGTTCTCTTCTTATATCATCTGGAGCATTCGCAGCGCCGGAATTGTTTTCTGAATTGCGATCTTCGCAAACCCCAACAATGGCTATTTGCCTTTCATTCAAATCGTTTTCATCGTCGAGATAAAAACGCGTTTGATCGCCAATCGTGTTGTTCGCGAAAAATCGATTTGAGCCATCGTGAAATATGCTCGGAGAGAGAAATACTGACAAATCCATAAGCACGAAACTAAACGGAGGAACCGTTCAATTTCATTCAACTAAAAAATCATTTCAACAAAGGAATGTGATGATTCACATTATTTCTTGGGAGATTTTTTCGCAGCGGCCTTTTTTGCAGGAGCTTTCTTTGCAGCGGCTTTTTTAGCCGGTGCCTTTTTAGACGGAGCTTTTTTCGGCGCGGGCTTTCTAGATGCTGCTTTTTTGGTAGCTTGCTCCATTTGCTCTTCCATGATCTGTTGTGCATCTGACCAAGAAATATCATCAGCCTTAGCGCCCTTTGGAAGTTTGAAATTCAAATTTCCAGATTTCAAATATGCCCCAAAGCGTCCGTTTATAATTTGGACATTTTCATCTTCAGCAAATGTCTTAAGAAGGTTTGCATTCACACCGTTGATTTTGTCTTCTACCAATTGAACAGCTCTAGCCAAATCAATGGTAAACGGATCATCTCCTTCCTTTACTCGCAGAGAGGCGTATGTAGATTTGAACTTTACGTATGGTCCGAAGCGTCCGATGCCGACAACAATTTTTTCGCCGTTCCACTCGCCGAGGTTACGCGGCATCTTGAACAAATCCAAAGCCTCTTCCAAGGTAATGGTGTTGATACTTTGTGTTGGACGAAGCGATGCGAATTTCTTCTCCTCTTCTTCGGCTGTTCCCAACTGAATCATGGGGCCGAATCTTCCAATACGTGCTATAATTGGTTTTCCCGTTGCTGGGTCATCTCCAAGAAAACGCTCACCGGAAGCACGAGCTGCTTCGTTCATTGTCTTCGTTACATTTTCATGGAATGGATCGTAAAAATCACGAAGCATTTTCTTCCATTCCAACTTTCCTTCAGCGATAACATCGAACTCTTCTTCAACTTTCGCTGTGAATTTAGGATCAAGAATGGACACGAAGTTTTCCACCAAGAAATCATTTACTACACGTCCAATATCCGTTGGAAACAACTTCAATCTTTCCGCTCCGGTATTCTCAGTTTTCGTTTCTGAAGTAATGCTTTTATTAGTCAACGTATGGACTGCATAAGCACGAGGTTTCCCTTCCAAATCCTGCCTTACTACATAAGTTCGAGCCTGTATTGTGCTTATAGTGGACGCATAAGTTGATGGTCTTCCAATACCCAATTCTTCCATTTTCCTAACCAAACTTGCTTCGCTGTAACGTGCAGGCTTTTGCGTGAATTTTTCTTGGGCAACCATGGCTCTCAGGTCGAGCATTTGCCCCTCATGCAATGGAGGAAGAACACCACTCTCATCTGACTCTTCATCGTCTGTACCTTCAGCATACACCTTCAGGAATCCGTGGAATTTCACAACTTGTCCCTTCGCAACTAGCGTTTCGGTTCGGGTTGAAATGTTAACATGTGCGGTTGTATTCTCCAATTGCGCATCGGCCATCTGACTTGCCAATGTTCTCTTCCAGATTAACTCGTAAAGTCTTCTTTCGCTGCTATCCACGTCCTCTCCAAGACTACTGACAGACATATCTGTTGGACGAATGGCTTCGTGCGCTTCTTGAGCACCTTTATTTTTTGTTTTAAATACTCGTGGAAAAGCATACTCCTCGCCGAAACTAGAAATAATCTCCTTATTCGCTGCATCTCTTGCAAAGTCTGACAAGTTCATACTGTCAGTTCTCATGTAAGTAATCTTTCCACTTTCATATAATTTCTGAGCAACCGTCATGGTTGCCTTCACGCTCATTCCCAATTTTCTGCCTGCTTCTTGTTGAAGGGTTGAAGTAGTGAATGGAGCTGCTGGGGACTTTGTTCCAGGTTTCATTTCCAAAGAAGCAATCGCAAATTCAGCTTCTTTACAGTCCTCCAAAAATGATTCTGCAGAGGTTCCGTCTGCAATTCGTGCAGGCAAGTCGGCTTTCAATATTGCATCTGGCAAATTGAAGGTGGCACGAATTCCAAAATAAGAGGTGGCGTTAAAGGCTTCTATCTCGCGCTCTCTTTCCACAATTAATCTAACGGTTACACTTTGCACACGGCCTGCACTCAGCGATGGACCAACTTTTCTCCACAAGACGGGAGAAAGCTCGAACCCGACAATTCTATCTAATATTCTTCTCGCTTGTTGCGCATTCACCAAGTCCATGTCTATCGTTCTCGGTTTTTCCATTGCCGCTAGGATAGCTTTTTTGGTAATTTCGGAGAATACAATGCGTTTCGTTTTGCTTTCGTCAATTTCCATCGCCTCTAATAAGTGCCAAGAAATAGCCTCTCCTTCGCGGTCCTCATCCGTCGCTAACCAAACGAACTTGTTATCCTTAATTGCATCATTTGCTAATTTCGTTAGCTCATTAACCACCTTCTCAGAATCTGGATAAACTTCATAAGTCACATCGAAATTTCCATCAGCGCTTACCGCGAAATTATTCTTTGGCAAATCACGAACGTGGCCAATACTCGCCTTAACAACGTAGTCACTCCCTAAGTACCCTTCAATGGTTTTCGCCTTTGCAGGGGACTCTACTATAACAAGATTTTTAGCCATATTTTGTTTTTGAATTGCGGCAAAGGTATATGCATTTATCCGTTAGTCTCCAAATTGGTTTTGCGATTATATATGCTATTTCTTTAGAAATAGATTATTTTTGCACACTAATCAAAACAGCCATACACTGTGGAAGAAAAACAAATTGACGAATCTAGACAGGGGGAAATTTTGGAAATTTCGATTCCCATAATTGCGCATAAACCGCAAAAAAAATTGTTGCTCGAGAGTTACGGTTGCCAAATGAATTTTGCAGACTCCGAGATTATAGCCTCTATTATGGCGCAAGAAGGATTCACCACCACACGCGATGTTGAAGAGGCCGATCTAGTGCTCCTAAACACTTGCGCCATTCGCGATAACGCAGAACAACGTATTCGCGGAAGACTCGAATTTTTAAATTCGGTAAAAAAACGCAAACCCGCAATGATGGTCGGCGTGCTCGGTTGTATGGCCGAACGTTTGCGTGAACAACTCCTGGAAGAAGAAAAGCTGGTCGACATGGTTGTTGGTCCAGATGCTTACCGCGATTTACCTCGACTCGTTTCCCAAGTAGAGCACGGAAGCAAAGCCGTAAACGTTTTGCTTAGCCGTGAAGAAACCTATGGTGAAATTACTCCAGTTCGCTTGGACAGCAATGGTGTGACTGCATACATCTCCATTATGCGCGGATGCGATAACATGTGTTCCTTTTGTGTAGTTCCCTTTACACGCGGAAGAGAGCGCAGCCGCGATCCGAAAAGCATTGTTGAAGAAGCCACCGATCTTTTCAATCGCGGCTACCGAGAGGTCACCCTTCTTGGTCAAAATGTTGACAGTTACAAGTGGAACATCACAGCGAAAGGAGATATTATCGACGCGAATGAACCAACCGTGAACTTTGCTCAATTACTTGCATCTGTTGCTGAAGTTAGTCCGAAGCTCAGATTGCGCTTTTCAACCAGTCATCCGAAAGACATGACCGACGAAGTGCTTATAGCTATGGCGAAATATGAAAACATTTGCGACTACATTCATTTACCAGTTCAAAGCGGAAATTCAGTTGTGCTCAAACGTATGAATCGCGGATACACCCGCGAGTGGTACCTCGATCGCATTGCAGCCATTCGCAAGTACATGCCTGAATGTGCAATTAGTACAGACGTGATTACGGGATTTTGCGGTGAGACAGATGAGGAGCATGCAGATACGCTTTCACTTATGTCGGAAGTTCAATACGACATGGCTTACATGTATAAATATTCCGAAAGACCCCGCACCCTGGCCGAAAGAAAATTCGAAGACAATATTTCGGAAGAAGTAAAAAGTCAGCGCTTGAATGAAATCATAGACATGCACATGTCCTGCGTAGCCAAACGAACAGCTGCCCATGTAGGAAAACGACATAAAGTCTTAGTCGAAGGCGTTTCTAAAAAATCTCAAGAGCATTATTACGGACGTAACGGTCAGAACGTTGTGGTGGTTTTTCCGAAAAATGAAGCGAAAACTGGTCATTATGTATGGGTAAACGCTCTTTCTGCGACCGCCGTGACTCTTCTTGGAGAAATTGACTCTTACATCGATTGATTATTTAACATGACAGAATGTCATCTTGAACTACCTTTGTTTAGTTCTTGACTAAGCGACAATTATGGAAATTCAATCAGTAAAAACACGTTACGGAATTATTGGCAATGCCCCGGCGCTTAATCGCGCGCTGGATATTGCCATGCAAGTTGCCGCTACCAATATGTCGGTTTTAATCACCGGGGAAAGTGGTGTTGGGAAGGAAAGTATCCCGAAAATTATTCATCATTTAAGCTCGCGAAAACACGGCCCCTATATAGCCGTTAACTGCGGAGCTATTCCGGAAGGGACTATTGACAGTGAGTTATTCGGTCACGAAAAAGGATCTTTCACCGGAGCTCACGAAAGTCGGAAAGGCTATTTTGAAGAAGCCAACGATGGCACTATTTTTCTCGATGAAGTTGCAGAACTTCCCTTGGGTACTCAAGTGAGGTTGTTACGTGTTTTAGAAACAGGTGAATTCATACGCGTGGGTTCTTCCAAGGTTCAAAAAACGAACGTGCGTGTCGTTGCAGCAACGAACGTAAATTTCGCGCAAGCCATTCAAAACGGAAAATTCCGAGAAGACCTTTATTATAGATTGAATCAGGTTCCGATTTTCATGCCTTCTTTGCGTGAACGCGGTGCCGACATTGAACTGTTGTTTAAAAAATTCGCTACAGATTTCGCAGAACGTTACCGCATCCCTGTTCTTCAGCTCACAGACTCTGGAGCGAATACACTCAGAGAATATCGTTGGCCCGGAAACATCCGTCAACTTAAAAATATCACGGAACAAATTAGCATTCTCGAGACGGAACGAATCGTTTCTCCCGAATTACTCATACGCTACCTTCCGCAGGACATGGCAACGAACAAGCCTGTATTCATGGGCGCTAATGGCGGAAACGATTATAGTGAAAGAGAAATATTATACAAGGTTTTGTTCGACATGCGCAACGATCTGACCGACCTGAAAAAGCTCGTACTTGGCGTGATTCAAAACGGAAGCGGGTTTGATAATTCCGAT
>JBILTF010000021.1:0-29765 GCA_044371675.1 Flavobacteriales bacterium | reverse complement strand
CAATTGTAAACGATCTAGAAATTCTTCAAGTAACGAACGGAGACGTTGTAAGTATCTGGGAATACCGTGTTACTCCTTTCGAACAGCGCGTCTACGCTGCCGATGGTGGGCTAAATGTTGGGGTTGTTTACCGTAACAACGGAATTACCGACCAAACAAACACTTCAATCAACATTGCTATTTTAGATGCTGCCGGTGCTGTAGTTGGAAACGCAGTTTCTGCCCCATTCACTATGGAAGCTTTTGGAAACACAGTTGAATGTCCTTCATTTCTTAGCGACACCTTGTACATCCAAACAGGTTGGGAGCCAAGTGCTACTGGAACCTACACCATTCGCGCAAGCATTATCAGCTTAGACGCTACAGATGAAACTCCGGCTAACAACACCATGGACAAAATCATTGTATATTCTACAGATGAATACGGTCATGAGGATGAAGCTGCGCTTGATATTGAATTGACACCACGCGATGGTGCTACAGCTGGTGAATTCGACCCAACAGGATACGGTGCATTTTACACTTGTCCTAACACAGGTTCTTCAGCCTATGGATTAACAGTAGTTTTCGGACCTAACTCAGACGGTGGAGCTGAATATTCAGCAATATTGTTTGAAGGAAATCCAAATGATGGGGTAGTTGTTGCGGTTCAAGATTATGAGTTGAATGCGGGCTGGATAGACAACGGATATCAATACTTCCCATTCGATGCTCCTTATACATTAGATACTGAAGCAAACGGTATTTCTTATTTCTGTGCAGTATTGAACGAAAACACAAGCACATTGCAATTGACTGTAGCTGCTCAAGACAACAGTGACACTGATAACTCAACTTCAGTTTACGAAAAAGCTGGTAGTGGTGCATTCGTGTGGTTCGGAAGTCAAAGCTTCTCTCCTGCTGTTCGCTTGATTCTTTCTGAGCGTGTAACTGTTGACGAGATCAACTCTGACAATTTAACTTTCTTCCAATTCGCTCCAAACCCAGCTGTCACCTCAACTCGGGTTAATTTCGAGTTAACATCAGCTGCAAACGTTGCTTACGAAGTCCGTGACATCACAGGGAAATTAATCGAGTTCAAGAACTTAGGTAAATACACTCCAGGTATGAACAACTTCGAATTAAACGTTACTGGCTTGAATGCTGGAAACTACGAAGTTTCATTGGTAATCGGCGGATCTAGAATGTTCACCAAAACACTTTCAGTTAAGAAATAAGATTTTCTTGTTGAAATGAAAAGGCCACCTTCGGGTGGCCATTTTTTATTCGTATCGAAGCGCTTCAATCGGATCTAGCTTCGATGCCTTCTTGGCCGGATAATATCCGGAAGCCACCGAAACGATAAAAGAAATAGTAGCTCCTAAAAGCAGCCAAAGCCAAGGAATGGTAAATCCAACTCCAATGACCAATGAAACGATGTTGCCCACAAGCACACCTAAAATAATTCCTATGACTCCGCCAATCTGGCCAATGACAATGGCTTCAATTAAAAACTGTTGACGAATGATTTTGGAACTTGCTCCTATGGATTTCCTAACTCCGATTTCACGAGTTCGCTCAGTTACCGAAACAAGCATAATATTCATAAGACCAATTCCAGCGCTAATGAGCGTAATTATTCCAATACAAATTCCTCCCAACGTAATTCCTGAAATCAAACCCATGAGTTTTTCTACAAGTCCATTACTCATACTCACTTCGAACGAATTGTCTTCACCAGGCCCGTCGGCACGAGCAACACGCATAGCTTCTACAGCAAGTTCTGTTGCAGATTCCAATTGCTTGGCTGATTTTACCGCTACGCTAATTTGATACTCGGAATTCTCATCACCGAAAGTTTTGCGAACATTGGTCAACGGAATCAAACACTGATTATCTCCTGCGAATCCGAACGTGTTTCCTTTTTCTTTTAAAGCCCCGACTATCGTATAGGACCTACCACTTACATCTACTGTTTGCCCAATTGGTGAAACACCACCTTTGAATAACTCCTTCGCAATGTCAGCGCCACAGACCATAACGTTAGCGCCATCTTTCAACTCGAAAGAAGAAAAATTCCGCCCATCGCTTAGTACATAGGAAGACAATTCGAAATAATTCGCATCGCAACCCAATACAGAAACATTCGGATTGGTCTTTAATCCATTACTTGAAACAGTAGAAGTTGCTGTGGCAAAGACACTCAAGGAAACAATAGCATCTTCTTTAAACAACTCTTGAAACTTCTTGGCCTGATCGTAGGAAATAACTCCGACATTCTTACTGCTCTGACCTCTTCGCATTCCCTGTCGAGCGTTGTTTCCCGACCGAATTGAAAATGTATTCGAGCCTAACCTAGAAAATTCCTCGCTTAATTTGCGTTCAATACACTTTACAGCTGTGATCATTCCAACCAAAGCTGTAATTCCAATAGCAATAATAGACACCGTTAAAGTGGCACGAAGTTTCTGACTTCTAACCGAACCTGTAGCAGTTCTTAAATTTTCTTTGAAAGATGTCGATAAAACTCGAATCATAAAACAAAAGTAGGGTTGTAATTCCCTCTATTCCTAACTATTTTTGCCGAGTAAAAATCTACAAAAAATGAGTGAAGTATTCGACCTAGACATGATCAAAAGCCACTACAACAGATTGGCTGAATGTGTGGAGAAAGCAAGAAATGTAGTTGGCAAACCACTAACATTAACGGAGAAAATATTATACTCTCACCTTTGGAATGGCTCAACTGACGTGGCTTTCGAACGTGGGGGCTCATATGTAGATTTCACTCCAGACCGTGTTGCAATGCAAGACGCTACTGCTCAAATGGCCTTGTTACAATTCATGCAAGCTGGAAGGAAAAAAGTAGCGGTTCCGTCTACCGTTCACTGCGACCATTTGATTCAAGCCCGCGTAGGTTCTACAACTGACTTAAGTGATTCTTTGATTAAAAACAACGAAGTATTCAACTTCCTTTCAACTATTTCAAATAAATACGGAATTGGTTTCTGGAAACCAGGCGCAGGTATCATTCACCAAGTGGTGCTTGAGAACTATGCTTTTCCAGGTGGATTAATGATTGGAACTGACTCTCACACGGTGAATGCTGGTGGACTAGGTATGATTGCTATTGGCGTTGGTGGTGCAGATGCCATGGATGTAATGGCTGGCATGGCTTGGGAATTGAAATTTCCGAAATTGATCGGTATTAAATTGACTGGTAAACTTAGCGGATGGTGTTCTGCTAAAGACATAATTTTAAAAGTAGCGGGTATTCTTACCGTGAAAGGTGGAACAGGCTGCGTGGTGGAATATTTCGGCGAAGGCGCGCAAGCACTTTCATGCACCGGAAAAGGCACCATCTGTAACATGGGTGCTGAAATTGGGGCAACCACTTCAACCTTTGGATACGACGATAGTATGGAAAGATACCTTCGCTCTACCGGACGCCCTGAAGTTGCAGATCTTGCCAACGACATTCGCGAACACCTGACCGGAGATGCTGAAGTTTATGCAAATCCAGAAATGTATTTCGATCAAGTTCTTGAAATCAATCTCGACGAATTAGAGCCTTACATCAACGGTCCTTTCACTCCCGATTTGGCAACAACTATCTCTAAAATGAAAGAGGCTGCTGCTGCAAACGATTGGCCGACTAAAGTGGAAGCTGGACTTATTGGTTCTTGCACCAACAGCTCGTATGAAGATATTTCTCGCGCAGCATCGTTAGCGAAGCAAGCGGCAGAAAAAGGAATGGTTCCGAAAGCGGAATTCAGTATTACGCCTGGTTCAGAGAAGGTTCGCTTTACCATTGAGCGCGACGGCTTTATTGAAACGTTTTCTAAAATCGGTGCGAAAGTATTTGCGAACGCTTGCGGACCATGCATTGGCATGTGGGCAAGAACCGGCGCTGAAAAGAAAGAACGCAACACAATCGTTCACTCCTTCAACCGTAACTTCTCTGCCCGTCAAGACGGAAATCCAAACACAATGGCGTTCGTTGCTTCTCCGGAAATAACTACTGCACTTGCTATTGCCGGGGACTTAACTTTCAATCCTTTGACAGATTCATTAACGAATTCGAAAGGGGAACAAGTGATGTTCGATGCTCCTACTGGATTCGAATTACCTCCTCTAGGATTCGAAGTGAAAGACGCAGGTTACCAAGCACCCGCTGAGGATGGTAGCGCTGTAGAAATTACAGTGGCTGAAGACAGCGAACGCTTGCAATTACTTGCACCCTTCGCCGATTGGAACGGGGCAAATATTGAAAACGCTCGCGTGTTAATTAAGGCGAAAGGAAAATGTACGACTGACCATATCTCAATGGCTGGACAGTGGTTACGTTTCCGTGGTCACTTAGACAATATCGCGAACAACACGTTAATTGGTGCAACCAACTTCTTCAACGGTGAGCAAAATAAAGTAAAGAATCAAATCACTGGCGAATACGCTGAAGTACCAACGGTGCAGCGTGCCTACAAAGCCGCTAGCATTCCATCAATTGTTGTGGGAGACCACAACTACGGTGAAGGCTCTTCACGTGAGCATGCTGCTATGCAACCACGTCACTTGGGTGTTCGTGCCATACTTGTGAAAAGCTTCGCTCGTATTCATGAAACTAACTTGAAGAAACAAGGGATGTTGGCGCTCACTTTCGCTAACGAAGCTGACTACGATAAAATACTAGAAAACGACACAATCAATTTCATTGACTTGGTGAATTTCACTGCTGGAAAACCATTGACATTGGAATTGGCTCACGAAGATGGCTCGAAAGAAAACATCTTTGTAAACCACACCTACAACGACCAACAAATTGAATGGTTCAAAGCAGGTGGCGCATTGAACTTAATTAGAAAATCACTTTAATAATGAAAAGAAAAGGACTTGTTAAAGTCCTTTTTTTAATCTTCGCACTATGAAAAATCTAATGTATCTCTTTTTCGCTTTAACATTCTTCGCATGTGGAAATGCTACCCCTAATGCAGAAGCTACGCCAGCATCCACAACAAATACGGTTGTAGACGGAACGAACAAAACGGAAGCAGTTCTTTCCATCAGTGGAATGACATGCGTAGCAGGTTGCGGCGGTAAAATTCAAAAAGAACTTCAGAATTTAAACGGAGTTGTAACAACATCGTTAGACTTCGCTGAAGACCGTGATGTAAATATTGTGAAGGTTGAATTCGATCCGAATGTGGTGAAAGAATCCGATATGACAAATATCGTTAACACGATTGCCGATGGTCAATATCATGTGGTGAAGGCTGAAATAATTTCGCACAAAGCTTCTTAATGTCAACCCTTCAACAAACAAAAAAAAGACTCAATACGGCAGGTAAAATTGGCGTAGTCTGCATGTTTCTAATCATTATTGCTGGAAGTTTCGTTCGCATAACCGGAAGCGGAATGGGCTGTCCCGATTGGCCGAAGTGCTTTGGATATTACATTCCTCCAACGGATATTTCAACTGTTTCGTTGGAAGAAGGAAGATCCTATTCCAAAGGACAAATGGTTATTTATAACGATACACTTTGGATTACAAATAGTGATTTTCAATACACTAAAGATTTCTGGAAAAGCAATTCCGGAAATGAGGCCGCTTTAAAAGTTTATCCCAAGCATCAATATGCTGAATTCAATTCGTTCCACACATGGACGGAATACATCAATCGCTTGCTTACAGGACTGCTTGGATTGCCCATCTTAGTCATGACGTTTCTAGCCTTGATTTATTATAAAAAATCGAACGATTATTGGCCCGTTGTATACTCCGTATTCGCTATTGTGATGATTCTTTTTGAAGCGTGGCTGGGGAAAATGGTCGTCGATAAAAATTTAAACACTTCGACCATTACATTGCACATGATCGGATCATTAGGAATTTTATTGAGTTTGTTGTTTCTGATTCGCAGAACCAACGAAAAAGAAAACTACACGCTTCCTCCTGTTCTTCGCAAAGCACTCTCCTTTTTCTTTATCATTCACCTCGTGCAACTTCTGCTCGGCACTCAGGTTAGGGAATCTGTTGATCTACTCTTAGAAAATGGAATTGGAAGAAATATTCTAATAGAGAGTTTGCCTGTTGGATTTAAAATTCACCGAAGCTTTTCCATCTTAATTGTTATTTTGGCAACCATGATGTATTTGCAATACCGAAGGTTGGAAATTCAACCAAGAAAATTTATATATTTGTTTGTCGTTCTTGGATTTGAAATTTTATTTGGAGTTGCAATGGCATACTTGGGTGTACCTAGAGCCCTGCAACCCATGCACCTTCTCTTTTCCATCATTCTTTTCGCTTTAAGCGGAATGTTATTATTGGAATCGAAAAAGAAATAAACACTTCATTTATTTTTTACCATCCTATTATTTAAAATAGCATCTACTTTCTGAACTAGTCTACTTTTTTCGAAGTATCGAGAAGTGTATCCATTCCCATCATCTGCTTCATGACCTTTTGCATTCCATCCGGAGAACCGTCTAAGAAAATAACATTTCCTTTTCCGTACTCCGCGAAATTCTTAATAGCTTCTGTCCACATGGAAAACATAATCATAGAGGTGTCTAAATTCGCTTGTTGCATTTCTCTTGCTGCATTCTGCATTCCCTTGGCCACTTCCTCTCTGAATAACGCCACCCCTTGTCCTCTCAGCTGCGCTGCCTCTCGCTCGGCTTGAGCAGCAATCTTAATCGCGTTTCCGTCCGCTTCAGCTGCCTTCGTCTTGGTGATTAACAAAGCTTGTCCTTCGTTCTCTGCTGCAGCCTTTAAATTGCTTGAAGCAACAACCTGACTCATAGAGCGCATAACGGCCTCATCGAACGTAATGTCGTTAATCTGCAAGTCGTGCAAATGATATCCCCACTCTTCAATGACATTGTCTATCTGCTCTTTCACGTGATCAATTATTTCATTGCGAAGTGATAATACTTCAGCCTGCCTTTTTGTTGCTACAAATGCGCGAATATTTCCTTCAATGGTGCGAATAAGCGCTTGCATCAAACTCTTTTCATCTATAAACTTAAAGGCCACGTTCTTTACACAATCTTCATTGTCGCTCTGAACTGAAAACAACAACATACTCTTAAAGTACACATTTGCTTGGTCAATAGTTACCGCTTGAAACTCCAACTCAACAGAGCGATTTTGTGTTGAAATACGTTTGAAAATGGTCTCAATAAATGGGATAAGTAAGTTCAACCCTGGACGAAGAACGCGTCTGTATTTACCGAAAATAGTAACAACAGCGACGTTACCTTGCTGAACTGTCTTCAATCCGGAAAAAATAAGTAGCGCAGCAATTGAAAGTATAATGTATTGTGTCATGTTCGATTTTTTTACGAATGTATCTATTCTATTCCCACTAAAATTAGAATTGAAACAATTCACAGCAAAAAAGTGTAATTTTGGGCATGCAGAATTCCGAATTACTCAACACCGAAGAAATTGAGCAAAAGCTCATCCGCATGGCTTATGAAATAGCTGAGCGTCATTACAACGAAAAGAACATTGTTTTCATTGGCATTGAAGACAACGGAGCTGCAGTTGCCAAAAGACTATTCGAATTGGTGAAAGAAATTGTTACCATTCCATGCGAAATCAGTAGCATTCAACTTTCAAAAGAGAACCCAATCGGAAGTGTTCAACTTTCTACTTCTGTTGTTCTTAAAAATAAATGTGTTGTGCTCATAGACGATGTTTTTAATTCTGGACGAACACTCATGCACGCTGCTTCATTTCTTGTTTCCAAGGAAATTCATAGATTAACTACAGCCGTTTTGGTAGAAAGAAAACACCGACGCTTTCCGATCAAGGCAGATTTCGTAGGATTGAAATTATCAACGACATTGAAAGAACATGTGACCGTAAGTATCGATGGAAAAAATTCTTCGGTTACGATTCTTTAATTTATTTCAAAAGAGAAATTCAACATATAGTTTCTTCCCGCTTGCGGATAATAAAAACGTTCTGTGACTGTGCTTCCGTATATGTATGAAAAGGCGTAACCGTTGCTCGCATACATTCTATTGAAAGCATTATTCATCCAAAAAGTTATCTTCACAGAAGGCTTCGGACCGTATTTTGAATCCCATTGAATTCCGAAATCACTCACAGCAAATGCCGTGATTACAGCTGTGTTGCTTCCGGTATTATCGAGATGCTGTTTTCCAACAAATTTTTCATTGAATAACAAATACAATTGCTTTCTCACTGGCTTCATTGTCATGCGCCATCCGTGAGGAAAGACTTGATATTCGGCCGTTACACCAGCAACAACATTCGGACTGAAAGCGATGTTGGTAGTTCCCCGCGAAATCACTTCTTCAGCGTAAGTATCGTAGTTGAAAATGCGCTCTTGAAAATCGATGATTTTATTCTCGCTAAACGTAATATTTCCATTCACCTTTAACCGTTGTTGATTGAAGTAAGCCGAAGAACTCAATTCAACGCCTCTTCTATAAGACGCTTTCACATTGGTTCTCAGAGGAGCACCTACGTCATTCAACGCGCCAGTAAGCACCAACTGATTGCTGTAATTCATGGAGTAGACATTCACATCGAATTGAAACAATTTATCGTTCTCGAAATGAAGGCCAGCTTCGTAATCGGTCATGTATTCACTCTGAGGTATTGCACCAAAAGGCGCGTCAACAAAATCGTTCCGATTGGGTTCTTTTCCTGAATGAGCAACAGAGCCATAGAGAGAAGTGTTTTGATTCACAAAATAACGCAAGCCTACTTTCGGATTAAAAAACTGAGCAGAAGTATTCACGTCATAAGCGCGTTGGTCGTTATCGGTTCCCTTTGTTTTGTAAGCAACATAACGCGCTTGAACATCAGCATTCAGAATGAGCTTTCTTGGAACAACCGCCCACTCTATTTTCGAAAAAGCATTTGCATCGCACTTATCTGACTGTCCATAGTAATACTCATGATCGACTACAAAGATCAATGGATTCCCCGTTGCGATAACCCTTCCATAATGCTGACCGCTGTAATGATTCGCTCCAAAACCTGTTGTGCTTGTAAAGTTGTTTTTCTTCAACAGATATGAACCTGTAACGCCATAAAAATTGTTATTCAACCAACGTCTTCGCACCACATTCGTCGTGGTAATTGTATCACCATTCACGATATGCGGAAGCATGTTGTAATTCGCTACATCCTCGTCGGCCCTGAACTGCTGAAAGAAACCTTGTCCATGGGTGAAGTGAGCTGCCGCGCGAAATTCATGTGTGGTTCCATTCTTTTTCTTCGATGAAAAATAATGTGCTTGTGCATGGTCTTGGGCGTAATTGTCTATTTCATTTTCATACAAATACGCATTGTATGTTCGTCCAGAATTCAACAAATTATCAATATCAACTTGCGACGCTCCGTTCCTTCCAGCAAAAGCCAGTATGTCTGCAGTGGTTCCAAAAAGTTTTTCGTAAGGCGTGCCGTTCCATGCTTGATAGGTATTTTCCTTTCCACCAAAAACAAAAATTGTCAATTCACTTTTACGATTTTCTTCTTGCGAAAATCTCCATTTCCCTTTGGTGAAATAAGAAAACAAACGGGTCTCTGCGCGATCAATGTACCCGTTCGACTGAATGCTGCTTGCGCGAAGGTTGTATTCAAACTTGGGGCTCCTTCTACTCCCTATTTCAACCATGAGTTTATTACTTCCGAATGAACCTCCACCGGCATTCAACCGGACGAAGTCTCGTTCTAAATCTGTGTCGGTATCTAAGTGAATACTTCCTCCAAAAGAACCTGTTCCGTTTGAAGAAGTTCCTATTCCACGTTGAATTTGAATGTTAGAAGTTGAAGAAGCAAGGTCAGGTGTGTTCACCCAAAACACTTGCTGACTTTCCGGATCGTTCAACGGCACTCCGTTTATAGAAACGTTCACGCGAGTAGGGTCACTTCCGCGGATCCACAAACCCGTGTATCCAATTCCATTACCGGCATCTGATGTGACAGTTAATGAAGGAGTGAAACGCAATAGGAATGGCAGATCCACTCCGGTGTTGATCTTATCAATATCCATTGGTTTCAGATTCGTCAACGCGAATGGAGCATCATTTTCAGCCGACCATACGTCGCGAATACTAATAGGATTTAAAACAAAAGTTGGAACAATTGTCGTGTCTTTTTTTTCTTGTGCACATACACTTGATGCAACAAAAAGCGCAACGCTTGCAAAAACAATTTTCTTAAACATGTATTTTACTTTGTGCGCACGACAGGGGTTATAGTGCACGTTGTTCTTCTTTTCCTTGGCGGCATTACCCGCCCAGGTTCCTCTTGTTCTGAAACAAGAAGGGTTTAATCTCAGCCATTTTTTTACGAATGGCACCCCTATGAGAACGTGGCAAATATAGAAAGGTATTACCTTAGACAAGTGAAAAAAGGATTGGTATTCAAAACAACGGGAAAATCTTACGACGTTTTAATCGACGGTAAAATTGTTGTGTGCTCGCTGCGCGGAAAGATTAGACTGCAAGGCCTTCGCACTACAAACCCCATTGCTGCGGGAGATTACGTAGATGTTGAAATGGACAGCGACGGCAATGGAAGTATCAACCGCATTCACGAACGAACAAATTACATCATTCGAAAATCAGTTAACCTTTCGAAAGAAGCGCAGATTATTGCTGCGAATATTACACGTGCTTTTTTGCTTGTTACCATTGATCGTCCGCAAACCACGCCCGGATTTATCGATCGTTTTTTAGTCACTGCAGAAGCATATCGTATTCCTGTTACCTTGATTTTTCACAAGTGGGACATCTACACTGAAGAAGAAAAAGAGAAAGCTATTGACTTGGCTTCCATTTATAAAAGCATTGGATATGAGTTGTTGTTTACGAGTATTGAGACTGGACAAGGGCTGAAAGAATTGAAGCAACTCATAGAGACGGGAACGTTTTTATTCTCGGGACACAGTGGTGTTGGAAAATCATCTTTGGTTGGAAAGATTTCAAACAACGAAGACATTCGGATCGGTGATATCAGCGACTGGAGCGGGAAAGGACAGCACACGACAACGTTTGCTGAAATATTTCCATTGAGTGACACCTCGTTTTTAATTGACACTCCGGGTATCAAAGGATTTGGCCTGGTGAATTTCGAAGAGGAATTGTTGGGTAATTATTTCCCTGAATTTTTAGAATTATTACCTGCATGCAAGTTCAACAATTGCAAGCACATTAACGAACCGAAGTGCGCTGTTCTAGAAGCATTGAGTGAAGGTGAGATTGCAGAATCGCGTTACATGAGTTATAGATCTATGTTAGAAAGCGAAACAGAAAAATACCGGTCTTCATGAAATTTCAGCTGTTCACCAACGAGCACTTTTTTATTATTGGATTAACGCTTTTTCTCTCCCTTTTTTTTGTTTGGGTTGGAAGGAAATACGACAAGTCGCGCGACATACTGCGCTGGTTTTTCGGGATACTCTTGTTAATGAATATAGTCGTTTATCAGACCTATCGCTATCAAACAGGCCTGTGGGAAGTGCGTCACGATTTACCCTTGGAACTTTGTAACCTCGCGAATATTTTAACTGCACTTGCGCTATTAATGAAGCGCAGAGGCATGGCAGAAATAGCCTGGTGCTGGGTGATGACCGGCACGCTGAATGGATTAATCACTCCCGACTTCATGGGCGTGTTTCCCGAAGTGCCTTATGTCTCTTTCTTCATCGGACATGCGGGATTAATTATTGCTACATGCTTTTTAGTATTCGGAATGAAGTTGTATCCGGAAAAAGGATCTTGGTTGCGAGTTGTAGCAGCATCTCAAATTTATTTTGCGTTGGCTTTTTCAGTCAATAAAATAATTGGAAGCAATTACGGATACCTCATGCACAAGCCTGACGGCGGCAGCGCCATGGACTTCTTCGGTCCATATCCGTATTATTTAATCACGTTAGAATGCTTGGGCGCTTTGTTGTTTTTCTTGGTGTTGTTGCCATTTCGGAAGAAGCAGAATTCAAATTAATTCCAACTCGGAATCATTCCGCGTAAGCCCATATCTACAACAGACTCGCTAGCACCTGGTTCCCACTTACCATCTGGATTAGTATCTATCCATTCAAAGCTTTTGTTGGTAGAAAGTGAAAGCGTTACATAAATATCTTCGATCTCGTTTCCAGTAATAACCAAGGGCGAAGAGAACCCTCCTGTTACCACGCAACTGCCTTGCGGAATTGGAGAGGTTGCAAATATCGGATTCGGAACTGTAGTGGCACCTGGAGGGGCTTGACCTGAAGAAACGTAAGGAGTTCCAAACACAATCGTTTCAAATCCCCAATATCCTTGCAGCACATCGTCGTTCACCGCTACTGATTGAGTGTTTATTAAATAGTTTGTGATGTACGTATTGAAGCCTACGAAACTCGCCACACGTCCCGTTAAGTCGAATCCGTTTGCCAACAAATTCACATCGAAATTCTGATACAACAACGAAGCCCGAACATATTCATAAGTGCCCGGTGTAAATGAACTGATAGGAACTGCTACGAAAATTTCTCCAGGCGCTGCAATTCTTGCTAAAGAGAAATCAATTGCGCTTGCTCCACCAGCGGTCGTTTCAGCTGCATGATAAACCACTTCTCCAGCACCTAGAGCAGTGTACATATTCGGTGTGAATTCAATGTAATGCGCAGAAATTTTTTGAAACAACGGACTCAATGCGCCATGTCCAGCAGGCACGGTAGAAGGGACTCCCAAATTATTCAAGCGCTCTTGCGTTGAATCTGTCACAATTTTAATGAACACTGTTGGAACATGCATTGAATGTGGCTCGTCCTTGCATTTATCGCAAGACACCAAGACCATCATCATCATAACAGCAAAAAGGAAATTCGATCTTTTCATAAGGTGAAAATAAGATATTTTTTGAAACTTAACTCATGTATATCCATGCACTTTCATAAGACTCTTGGACTTCAAAAAACTGAAGCATTTCCTGATAAAAAGAATCTCCTCCAATGGTTGCGCTATCTCCAATCACTATCAACTTCTTCCTGGCGCGAGTAAGCGCAACATTCATCCTGCGGTAGTCTTTCAAAAATCCAATTTCATTCTCGTCGTTGCTTCTCACCAAAGAAATAATAACCACATCTGCTTCCTGTCCTTGAAACGAATCCACCGTATTAATCGTCACCTCCTCTTCCTTGAACACACGCTCTAACAATTCAATCTGCGCACGATACGGTGAAATTAAGGCACATGAGAAAAACTGTTGCGTTTGTTCCTTCAACATAGAATACATTTTCATGGCCAATTCAGCTTCGCCTTTGTTCATGCGTGAATGGCCCTCTGCTCCAGCTTCTTCATTGTATCCCGTTCCAGCAGTGTCAATGAATTGAATCGGATTCAAATCACCTTCTAGCATGCGACGCGCAACAGAAATATCTGCGGTGAGTTTTCCTTTATAGAAATGCATGTTGCTGAACGCCGCAATCTTCTCGTTCATGCGGTATTGCACATTCAGAAAATGCACGCCCGTGTTTACGCGTGCAGCTCTTTCCATCAACGAAATCGCTAGCCCTTTCTGTGCGGCTTCATTCGAAAAAATAGTTGGAGGAAGTTGCAAATGGTCTCCAGCTAAAACCAATTTATTTCCCTTCGCTATAGGTATCCAACAGGCTGGCTCCAACGCCTGCCCAGCTTCGTCTATCACAACAACATCGAACACGCGATCGCGAAGCATGTCATTCGCAGATCCTACGAGCGTGGTGCAAATCACATCGGCTTGTTCAATGAGTCTATCCAATAAAAACAATTCCGTCTCGCGCGCTTCGCGCATCATTTCTTTTGCTTCCTTGAAAATTAATTTGCGCTGTTCCGCCTCTTCTCTGCCAAACGAACGTTTGTATTTACTTCCCAACGAGCGCAACTCTTTCGCTCTTCTTTTCCATTCCCGAACGCGAGAGTAATCTTTGTCTTCCAACAACTTCACATCAACCGTAAATGCATTTGCTTTGGAATGGACTTTAGCTGGATTTCCCAAGCGCAGAACTCTAATTCCCTTCTCCCCTAACCCTTCCACCAAATGATCCACTGCCGCATTGCTCGGCGCGCAGCACAATACCTTTTTCTTCAACTTGGCTAACCCCTGCATAGCATGAATAAGTGTGGTGGTTTTACCAGTGCCTGGAGGACCGTGAACAACGCTCACAACCAAATCATTCACAACACCTCGCGCGGCTTCATTCTGAGAATCGTTCAAGTTCCCATGTGAGCCAGAGTATTCAATTTCTGAAAGGCGTTTCTCTTCCGATGTAATTGCGTCTCGAATTTCAGCCAAGCGATTGTTCTTCGCGTTTATGACATTATTCAAAGCAGCGAACATTTCTTTGTACGATTTTTCATCGAAGGATACATTCAATCCAATTTTTCCATCGTCGGTCCAATCAGGTAATTCGTCGACCCTGAATTGAATTTTCAATCGCACCTGATCCACGAAAGCGATGGTTCCTTTTAACGATTCTCCTTGATGGTTTTCATGATTGGAAAACAATTCAACCGGTTGTCCAGATTGAAACGAATGCTTCGCAGGACCGTTCGTTTTTTCAACTACCAAAAACGGATAAGAACCGAAACCAAATCCGTCTTCTACAATTTTCAAGGGGAACCAGGTGAGTCCTTCCTTTATTCGAGAGGTAACCGGTTGCTCTTTCAATTGCTTTTGAAAGCGCGCCCAATCTTCATTGCGCTCTATTTTTAAAAGCTCTGTAAGATTTCCGAGATATGTTAAATTTTCTTGAATGGTCATGTCTGCAAATAAATAAGGGGCGAAGATCGCCCCTTATTTCAATACTATTGTATGATTAATTTCTCATGAGGTGGAAGTACCCTGGGTAGTCATCTACTTTACCTGTAGGGGTAGTTACCTTGAGTACATAATAAAAGACCCCATCTGATAAGTCGTTCGGAGACCAGTCGTTTTTGTAATCGGTACTCTCATAAACCAAATCGCCCCATCTGTTAAACACCTCGACACTCGCGTTGGCGTAATAGAACAATGCTTCTCCAAAGTTCAAAGTTTGGTTCTCTGTGGTTCCATTTGGCAAAACTAGATTAGGCAAGAACACATCACAAGGAAGTGCGGTAACTCCAAATTCTGTTGAAGAAGTGAATCCACATACCGGCTCAGTAATTTCAATAGAATAAATAAACTGCTCATTCGGCACACCTGCCCATGGGCTATAAATCTCAGACGCCGCGTTTGGCACTATTGTGTCTGATAAGAACCATTGGTATGAATAATTCGGATTTATAAATGGTGATGTCAAAAAGATTTGCTCGCCTAAACAAACAGAGTCTGTTGTAAACGGAGCTGTTGGCGGAGTTGCTGGAATCCACACGCGCACTGAATCTGTTCCAGTACAAGTGTTATCATAGGTTGGCCATGAAGTCACAGATATCCAAGCCGCATTTTGGAGACCGGTTGCTTGCGGGAAAGCAATGTTTGGAACTGTTACATTCGCCGCTGGACTCCATTGATATGCATATGTTGTATTAGGCAAAGCGTTACCATAAACAGGATTTAAGCTAACAGGCAATCCACAGAAAGGAATACTGTCTGTGAAGTTTACTGTTGGTGGGCCATATACTGTAATGTTAAACGTTGTATCGTAGGTGCAACCGAAGTCACTTGTTACTTGATAAACCATTGGAAACACCCCTTGCGTATTCGACATGAAAACAACATTGTTCATGTTTGTGTCTTGAAACGTTAGGTTATCTGCAGGAGACCAAAAGCTATCGTGCTGATCGGGAAGAGCTTGAGGTGTGAATGAAATACTATCAGGGTAAAACTGCGGTGCGAATTGAAGAGACCATCCGAAAATGAAACCATCATCGGCCCCTACTTGGTCACAAATTTGAAACTGCCATGTGCCGTTCAACGAACAACCTAAAAGTGCACCCCAAACTCCGTCCGCATTGTATGAGCCCGCTGGTAAAGTCCCAAAAACGCCTGAAATCGCGGTGTTAAAAGTCACAGGAGCAGTTGAAGCCCAAGTGTAATCATAACCAACACCTGGCTGATTTGGATCTTCCACATCTATTGGCTCCCCGAGAAAGATACCAGCACCATTCGTTCCGTTGAACAATTGCATGGTGTTTCCTTGCGGACAAATAATATTGATAACAATATCGCTTGCAAAAGAATGCTCAATGTTTGCGGTAATTCCGAGAATGTCCGCAGCACTTGTAATGGTCGCATTTCCGAATTGAGTAAAAGTCAAATCAGCCTGAAAACAACCTTGGTTATCTGGGATATAAACACCATCCCCGAAATTGGCACCTTGAGGCACCACATAAGTAGGGAAGCTCGCATTCGCAGGTGAATTCTGTATAGACATATCTGGAGCTGCAACCCATTCTGTGGAGCCCATATTCACAGGCACACCAACGCAAACATCGTAATCAGAAACAGTGGCATTCCATTGAATCGGCGTTGAAACATAAACAAAATATTCGCCAATATTCTGATTTGAACATTGTTGGCTACCGTCTGCACTCAACACCGTAATGGTTAAAACAACGTGATAAACACCCGGCTGGGTATAGCTATGAGTTACAGTTGGCCAGCTCACATTGTCTGAAGTTCCGTCACCGAAATCCCAATTGTGCGAGAATAATGTCGATCCATTTGGAAGAAATGAAGTTGACCCATCGAATGTAATTTGCTCACTTGGACAACCTAAAAAAGGCGACGGTTCAGAAGCTGTGATTGCAGCTAATGGAAAAGAACAAGGCACACCGCAAGAACCTTGAGCAATAAAGTCGCCGGTTTGAGCATCACCATTCGCAAGGAAAAACACGGTTAAACATCCCGATGGATTTGTACTGGAAATCATTTGAAACTGCAAATCAGTAGCAGAATAAGTTCCTATGACAGGGTCAGCTGCGGAAGGACCGTCATATATCGTGAATAAATCACCAGGGCTCAATGTGAACGTCAAAAAGTACAAATTCAACTGATTACCGGCTGTTGAGCAAATCGTAATTACGTTAAAGGCACTTGGCGAATACGGCTGCAAACCACCAGCATCATCATGCATAATAAAATCGCAACCCGTATAGGTAGGCGCATCGCTGATGTTAATTACCTCGGTCTGAGCACTTGCAGAAAAGCCAACAAAACTAAAAGCGACTAAAAGTAGGAGTATTATTTTCTTCATCATTTCAGATTATTTCTTCATTTTAATATCACGCAAATGCTGTTTCAACTGTTGGTTATATTGTTGCTTAGAAAGCACAACTACCGTGTATGAATTTCCTTCTCGAGATTGAATATGAAAATTGTTGCAAATCACTTCTTCTTGAGGAATAGCGTATAAAAGTGGATTAAAGTCAAGCAAATCAGAATCTGTAAGGGTTACTATTTCTCCATTTTCGATAAGTGCTAAATTGAAATCACTTGTTATCGGGCTTTTTGAAAGCTCCACACTTACTAAGTGTTCCGCTCTAAAATTCAGCTCAACCAGCTGGTCTTCCGAATAAGACTTCAAAACAGAACTTGTATTAGCCGCCTTTACTTTTGCAGAGGCAGATACTTGCGCATTCACAAAAAGCGCTAGGTTCATGAAAATCAAAACCACAAATAATCTTTTCATAATTGGAAAATTCATATAAAAACAAAAATAGGTAATGTCTTGACTATTTCATTCAGAAAATAGTTGTCCATTCAATAAAATGATTTCAAAAAAATAGAAAATTCAAAAATATGTGTATATTTGCACCCGCTTTTAAGAGCAAGATGATCTCGTAGCTCAGCTGGTAGAGCAATACACTTTTAATGTATGGGCCCTGGGTTCGAATCCCAGCGGGATCACTAAAAGGAAAAAGGCAGGAAACTGCCTTTTTTCATTCTAACTGCCCTGGTGGTGAAATTGGTAGACACGCCATCTTGAGGGGGTGGTTCCGTAAGGTATGCTGGTTCGAGTCCAGTCCAGGGCACAAAGGGGAGTTTTCCCCTTTTTTTATGTCTATAAAAAGTACTTGTGCCTGACGGAATAAGGTACTTTCGCAGTAGGATTGAACGGACGAAATGAAAAAGATGCAAGCTAATTTCACATGGATAGCGGGACCCTGCAGCGCAGAGTCTGAAGAACAGGTTGTTCAAACCGCTCGAGATTTAAGTCTGAAATTGCCACTATCTTATTATCGTGCAGGTTTATGGAAGCCCCGCACAAGTCCGAATTCGTTTGAAGGAATGGGAGCATCAGCGCTTCCTTGGATGAAAAAGGCCAAAGAAGAAACAGGTGTAAAAATCATTACTGAGGTAGCAACAGCGCAGCATGTAGAATTGTGTCTTGAATACAATTTCGATGCGCTTTGGATTGGTGCGCGGACAACTACGAATCCGTTCTCGGTGCAAGAAATTGCTGAGGCGCTTCGCGGAGTGAATATTCCTATCTTCATTAAAAACCCTATTAATCCTGACCTTTCGTTGTGGATTGGAGCATTCGAACGCTTTCAAAAAGTTGGTCTCACGGATTTGAGCGCCATTCACCGAGGGTTCTCAGTAGCCAATAAACTTCCTTACCGAAACAAACCACTTTGGGAAATTCCAATTGAATTCAAAACACAATTTCCAGACATCCCTCTTCTCTGCGACCCTAGCCACATCTGTGGAAACAGGACATTGCTGAAAGATGTTAGCCAACGCGCCATTGATTTGGGTATGAATGGTATCATGATCGAAAGTCATCCGAGTCCTGACAGCGCCTTAAGTGATGCTGCGCAACAAATAACCCCTGAGCAAGTTGGAGAAATGGTCGCAGCTCTTCATTACAGAACCACTTCACTCACTTCCAATTCTGCTGAAAAACTTCAAATACTCAGAGATCGGGTAGATGCACTAGACGCAGACATTATTGACCTTTTGGGAAAAAGGATGAACATTTCTCGCGAAATGGGAGCCTTGAAAAAGGACGAAGGCATTACTATTTTTCAATTAGAAAGATGGAAGGAAATTCTTGAAAGTCGCGAAGCGTGGGGCAAGTCAGCAATGCTGACCGAAACATTTCTTTCTGCCTACCTTGAAGCCATTCACAAAGAGAGTATTCGCGCGCAAAACGGCGTCATGAACAAAGACTAATTTTCGTTCATTGTGAATGAATGGTGAATAAAATCAATCGGTTCAGTTGGCCTGTGTGAGCTAATTTTACGGGATATGCGTTCCTGGTTCTTTTTTCTGTTTCTGACTTCAAGCATTTCCATGCTTGGACAAGAACCCGCGTCGCAAGATTCGTTGTTGCCCATTGTACCCTACTCGTCAGATGGCGCAGCTCGTCAATGGCTAAATGGTAGCGACAAATCGAGCTTACCCAAATTTACTGCTGCGCCCGTCCCTATTCAACCCGTTGTTATTTATTTCGAGAAATCAGGAGTTGACCTAAGCACTGCTGCCCAGCAACAGTTGAATGACATCGTTGAAAAGCTTGCGCGCAATGGAAAAACAGGAGTCCTCATAACCGGGTATTCCGATCGGAATGGCAGTAGCGAAAAGAATTGGAAAGAATCTGAAAAACGTGCAAAAGCCGTTCGAAACTTTATTGTGAATTCAGGTATAGACGCCAACCGCTGTGTAGCAAAGTTCGTTGGAGATGTTGGATCCATCGGAAAAAACCCTGGCGACAGAAAAGTTATTGTTGAATTTATAGCTCGTCCATAATGAAGATTATTTGCATTGGAAGAAACTACGCGGCACACGCGGCTGAATTAGGAAACGCTGTCCCAGAAAATCCTGTAGTCTTTTGCAAGCCCGACTCTGCCATTATTCAGCGAGGAAATCCGTTTGTGATTCCCGCCTTCACAAACGATGTGCACTATGAGCTGGAATTGGTTTTCCGAATAAATAGATTGGGCAAGCACATTCAAGAATCTTTTGCTCCGCGTTATTACAACGAAGTGACTTTGGGCATAGACTTTACGGCGAGAGATGTGCAAGATGAGTTGAAAAAGAAAGGCCTTCCATGGGAACGCGCCAAGGCTTTCGATGGGTCTGCTTTCGTGAGCGAAAAGTTCTTTGAATTAGACACCCTTCCCTTCCCCCTACTTTTCACATTGAAAAAAAACGGAACAGTTGTTCAAGAAGGAAACAGTTCACACATGATTCATTCCATAGACAAACTCATTGAAAATGTTTCGGAAGTTTTTACTCTGAAAATTGGCGATTTAATTTTCACAGGAACTCCAGCCGGAGTGGGACCTGTAGCATCTGGCGATTTGCTTGAAGGGTTTCTTTTCGACGAAAAAGTTTTCGCACTTCGTATTAAATAGACCTTACGATTTTGTATTGCTTCTTTTTTCGAGCATGGGGACAAACGAAAATTCTCCGTAGTAGGTGTTCTGAAAATTCCCTTCTGCGTCTTCCTGAATAAGCGTCATCTCTTGCTTATCTCCTTCCCCAAAAGGCATAACCAACTTCCCGCCCGGCTTCATTTGCATAAGTAGTTCTTCCGGAACAATAGGAATGGCGCAGGTAATTATTATTCTATCATAAGGTGCAAACACAGGAATGCCCTTGTAACCATCTCCGTATGCTAAATGGCACTTGTACCCCATTTCCGCTAACATTTTCTTCGAAGTGTCGAAAAGCAATTTCTGTCTTTCAATGGAATACACCTTCGCCCCCATTTCACACAAAACGGAAGTCTGATAACCAGAGCCTGTCCCTATTTCCAAGACCTTCATTCCCTTTTCCACATCTAACAATTGACTTTGAAAAGCAACGGTATAGGGCGCAGAGATGGTTTGTTCAGCTCCAATAGGAAGTGCTTTGTTTTCATAGGCGAGTTCAACAAAAGCGCTAGTCAAAAATGCATGCCTAGGAACCTTATTCATAGCGTCGAGCACTCGTGCGTCAGTAATTCCTTTCTCACGTAATTCATCAACTAACTTTCTTCTCAGCCCCTTGTGTCTGTAATTATCCTCAATCATACCGCCAAGGTAAGCGACTATTTCATCCGCTTTTCAGTGTTGAAAAGTAAAAATCAACCAAGTGATGTAGACATCAATTTCTATCACATTTGCATAAGAAGAGAATTATTTATGTTGAAAATAGGAGTTTTAGGAACGGGATACTTAGGGAAGATTCACATGCAAGTGCTATCGGAATTACCTGAATTGTATACATCCATTCATTTTTTCGATCCGGATATTAAAGCCGCCAAGGAAGCAGCCGCGCGTTTTGGAATTGAGCCGTGCCATAGCCTCGATGCGCTTATACATGAAGTAGATGTGGTAGACGTGGTATCTAGCACGCCTTCACATTTCCAATGCGCTTCGAGTGCCATTCGCAATTTAAAGCACGTGTTCATTGAAAAGCCTATTACTTCAACATTAGAGGAAAGTAACAGTCTCATTAAACTCGCTAAAGAAGCTCAGGTCATTGCGCAAGTTGGACACATTGAGCGCTTCAATCCTGCCTTCTTAGCTATCGCCCCATTATTAGACCAACCAAAATACATTGAGGCACATCGATTGAGCCAATACAAAGGGCGCAACAACGATGTATCGGTTATTCTTGATGTTATGATTCACGATATCGATTTAATCCTTGCCGTTACAAAAGCCAACGTAAGAAGGGTTTCCGCAAATGGCGCTTCAGTGCTTACTTCACACATTGATATTGCTAATGCACGCATAGAATTAGACAATGGCTGCGTAGCGAATCTAACAGCTAGCCGCGTCGGGACCGACTCCATGCGCAAAATGAGATTCTATCAAAAAGATGCCTGTTACGTTTCTGACTTCTTGAATAAGACTGCCCATAGTTACGAGTTGATTCGAGAGAATAAAGAAAATGAAATAACAAAGAAAAGTCTTGCGGTGCCTGATAACAATGCGCTCAAACAAGAGCTTACAAGTTTCGGCGAGGCTGTGTTGCATCAGACTTCACCTACAGTTTCCTTAGAAGATGGGCACAAAGCACTCGCTGTGGCTGAAATGATCGCTGAAAAAATCAGACTCAACGTATTCACGTCTGAAGAGTAAATAGAAAACTGATTTTTTTCATTCGCAATAAACTCCTTTTTATTGCGTTTCCTTCGGGAACCTTTTGATGCGAATGTATATTCGCGACCCAAAACTAAACTATTGAAACCATTTGTTTTTTTTATAACCGCTTCCATTCTTATTCTTCAAGGATGTGACATTATTAATCCGGAAGAAAAGGAACCTGCGTATTTGTATATTCCTTCATTCACCTTTCAAGCAAATCTAAATCAAGGTACTTCGAGCGAAGCCATAACTGAAGTTTGGGTTTATGCAGATGACCAAAGTTTAGGCGTTTTCGATTTGCCCGCAAAAATCCCCATATTGGATTTAGGAACATCTAACATTCGGATTTTCGCTGGTATTAAGAACAACGGCATCTCAAACACTCGAATCCGCTATCCTTTTTATGCTCCCTTTGATACAACACTATCTATCTCCGCTTTTCAAATCGACACGCTCATCCCTCATTTCAGCTATTTCAATCTCGCCGTTATTTCTGAAAAGGGTTTTGAAAGCGGGAACTTCTTGGTTCAAACCGGTTCTAACAACGGATCGTTTTCTGTCACAAATCAGGCTGACCAAGTTTTTGAAGGGAATCGAAGTGGTTGGGGACATATTGATGCAGGCTTGAGCAGTTTGTATTATAAAGACGACGAGAACCTCACCTATACGAGCGGTGACAATGTCTTTCTTGAATTGAACTACAGTAGCAATAACATTTTCTCGGTTGGTTTTATAACGACTACAGGTGGAATTGCGTCTAAGAACGTTGCACTTATCATTAATCCGACAGCAAGTGGTGATGGGCTTTCGCCCGTTTGGAAAAAGATATACATTGACTTTGGATACGTGCTTCAGCAAAATCCGACGGCTCAGTTTCACGAATTATACATTGAATCCATTCCCGCCAACTCATCCACACCAGTGAACATTTTTCTAGACAATTTGAAGTGGGTCACTTGGTAAGTGCAAGGTGAATAGAATTTGAAGAACAAAGGAATCATATATTCATACGTCGCTGCAGATTGGATCGCAGCGGCTTCAGCGTGGACAAGTCTTTACTTTCTCCGGAAAAAATTCGAAGCAATCAAATACGGTTATGATTTAGGATTTCATACCGATACCAATTTTTTCGCTGCGCTAATATTCATTCCCCTCGGCTGGATTTGCTTCTACGCCATGTGGGGTATGTATTCCGACGTATTGCGTAGACACCGTCTGCGCGAAATTGGTCAAATTCTAGCCACCTCATTAATTGGCAACACTGTCATCTTCTTTTTGTTTTTGTTAGACGACGAGCTTCCCAATTACAATTATTATTACACAACCTTTGGATTTCTTTTGCTTGCCCACTTAGGACTAACTCTTCTTCTGAGAGTAATAATAACCTCACGCACCGTTAAAAAAATCCAATCAAGACAATGGGGGTTCCCAACAGTTATTGTCGGTGGAAATGCCCGCGCGCTGCAGTTGTATGATGAAATAAGTGCATTGAAAAAATCACCCGGATTTCAATTTAAAGGATACCTCAAAATAAACGGAGCCGACGAACAACTTTCGGTTAGCCTGCCTCTTTTCGGAAAATATCCAAGCTTACCCTCTATTATAGAAGAGCATCATATTGAAGAAGTTATTCTATCTATTGAAAGCGGTGATCACAAAGAATTAGAAAACATTCTAGCTCTACTTGAAAACTACAACGTTCGAATCAATATTATTCCAGACACCTTCGACATACTATCGGGAAATGTTAAGATGACCAGTCTTTTCGGTGTTCCGCTTATTCGTTTGAACACCTTACTTATGCCAAGTTGGCAATTCAGTATTAAACGAATATTGGATGTTGTTTTGAGCGCTTTAGCCTTGGTTGTATTAGCTCCGCTACTCTTGATTATTTCATTCTTAGTGAAATTCACCTCAACCGGTACTGTTCTCTTTTTACAAGAGCGTATTGGAAAAAATGGCGTTCCATTTCAGATCATTAAATTCCGCAGCATGCGCAAAGATGCAGAGAAGTTGGGGCCGCAATTGAGTTCAACACATGATTCTCGAATTACCAAATTTGGTAAATTTCTTCGGAAAACACGCTTCGATGAATTGCCTCAATTCTGGAATGTTTTAGCCGGAGATATGGCACTTGTTGGACCACGACCTGAGCGCCAATTCTATATTGATCAGATTTCGAAGATAAATCCGCACTATCAAAAGCTTCATCGTATTCGTCCTGGTATTACATCGTGGGGACAGGTGAAATATGGCTACGCGGAAAATGTTGACCAAATGGTTCAACGCCTTCGATACGATTTATTGTATCTCGAAAACATGTCTTTAGCAATGGATATTAAGATTCTTTTTTACACAATTGTGATTGTGTTAAAAGGAAGTGGTAAGTAGGCGTTTAAATTCTTCACTACTTTAACAAAAAAAATGAGCCGATTAAATTGGATTCAACTCATGTGCGTGTGTGCACTTGGCTATTTTCTATTTTCCTCCAATAGCAACGGAAGAGCAACTGTCACAAACTCAGGAAGCACAGGCGCTCCAGGGGAGAACACGTGTGGACAATGTCACAACGGAGGAAATTACAATGCCTCGGTTGCTATTCAAGTTTTTCCAACTGGCAGCACCGTTCCAACAACTCAATTCGTTTCAGGGAACACCTATACCGTGAAAGTAACGGTTAGCAATTCAATGGGAAATCCTTTTGGTTATGCATTTCAATTCACTGCTTTAACTGACGCAGAAAGCGCGCCTATCAGCGGCTACAGTAGCCTTGCTTCAAACGTTAAGCAAAAAACAATTACCGTTGTAAACGCCTTCACAGGCAGAACCTACCTCGAGCATAATGGTGTGACTTCAAATAATGTCTTCCAATTCAATTGGACTGCTCCGGCCAATTTAGATGAGCCGGTAACATTTTTCGCCAGTGGAAACGTGGTAAACGGAACAGGTTCAACAGAAGGAGATGCCACCGCAAATACATCGTTAACGTTGTATCCAGCGTTGCAAGTGAGTAATGACGTTGTTCAGCCCTCGTGTTCGAACAATGGAATTGGGACTATAACCTTGACTATTTCAGGTGGACAAGCGCCGTATAATGTCGTTTGGCAAGACGAATCAACAGGAAACAGTATTCAAGGTGGACCAGGCTCCTACTCTGCAGTAGTAATAGACAACGCAGGAAATTCGGCAACCCTTCCGGCAGTGCTGAACACCTACACTCAGCTTATTATCGAATCAACTTCTACAGATGTTTCTTGTTTCGGACTTTGTGACGGGAGTATAAATCTGAACTTTATTTCAGGCACAGGGCCTTACCTCATTCAGTGGAGTGATGGTTCTGTTGGAGGAAATAATCTCACCAATTTATGCGCTGGAATTTACACTGCGGAGGTTACCGACGCTAATGGATGTTCTTTCCTTGTTGTGGACACCATTTTCGAACCTGCGGCAATTACCAACTTGCCTGACATTCAAAATGTCACATGCGCAGGAGATTTAAGCGGATGGATTTTTAACAATCCACAAGGTGGAATAGCTCCATACACCTTCACTTGGAGTCATGATTTATTTTTGACTGAAAGTAGCGCAATCTATTTACTTGCTGGAAATTACACTTCAACAATAACGGATTTTAACGGATGTGAATTCTCTGAAACAATCACTATTGAAGAGCCTGATTCGTTAGACTATTCCGTTGAACTCTTTGTTGAAGGCGGACTAGGTGTTGGTGAAGTTCAAATGACTACCAATGGAGGAACACCACCCTACCAATGGAATTGGCTTCATGGTGACACGAATGAAGACACAACGATTCCTGAACTCACCACTAGTTATTGCATTATTACAGATGTGAACGGTTGCGCCATTCAAACTGAAAATTTCACAACAATTACCTCTGTTGAAAATTACGATTTCCAATTTGAACTATTTCCGCAACCCGCTAATGAAACGCTTAATGTTACAACGACTCAAACTTTCGAACGTTTAGATATTTTGAATTCAAAAGGAGAGCGCATTTACACATTGAGCAATCCGCAAAGAATGCAACAAATAAATGTTTCTGAATGGAGCGCGGGAAGTTATATCCTTCAATTAACGCAGGGCAATACCCGAGTGAATCGCTTGTTTTTAGTGAAACACTAATTTAATTCTAACAACTCGAAAGCTTTCTGCATGTCTGCATGCTGAAAGCGGTCTTGAACGTAGTGAGAAACAACCGCTCTTAATTGCGCGTGCATGTCTTCCACTACTTGCGAAGATTTAAGTGGACGTCTGAAGTCTAATCCCTGTGCAGCGTTTAACCACTCAATGGCTAAAACGGACTGTAGATTTTTCACGACTTGAAAACACTTTGTTGCGCCATTCGCACCCATGCTCACGTGATCTTCTTGACCGTTGCTGCTGTCTATGGTGTCTACACTTGAAGGCGTGCAGAGTTGTTTGTTCTGACTTACGATAGACGCGGCGGCGTATTGTGGAATCATGAAGCCGCTGTTCAGTCCTGCGTCTTTCACTAAGAAGACTGGTAAACCCCGTTGACCTGAAATAAGTTTGTATGTTCTTCTTTCCGAAATGCTTGCAACTTCAGCTAACGCAATGGCTAAAAAATCCATGCCCAATGCAAGAGGCTGTCCGTGGAAATTTCCACCAGAAATAATCTGATTTTCTTCCGGAAAAATAATTGGATTGTCGGTTACCGCATTGATTTCTCTTTCTATAATGGAAAGCACATAAGAGATCGCATCATGCGAAGCACCCAACACTTGCGGAATGCATCGGAATGAATACGGATCTTGAACGTGTGCTTTTTTCTGAACTTGAATTTCACTTCCCTTCAATGCATCTTGCATGGAGATTGCTACAATTTGCTGTCCTTCTTGATTTCGAACACGATGGGTTAAATCTATGAACGGTTCAGGTCTTGCATCGAACGCATCTACAGACATAGCTGCAATGGTTATGGCTTTGTCGAACAAATGTTCAGCGCGAATTAAATTCTCTACTGAATACGCCAACATGAATTGCGTTCCGTTGATGAGCGCTAAACCTTCTTTAGATTGAAGTGCAATCGCCTTCAAGCCCTCTTCTTTCAATACATCGGCTGCGTTGCGTTCGTATCCTTTGTACATCACCTTTCCTTCACCAATTAACGGAAGACATAGATGTGAAAGAGGCGAAAGATCACCGCTTGCTCCTAATGAACCTTGCGTGAAAACGATTGGCAAAATATTTCGATGATAGAGTTCCAACAACAACTCAACGGTTGCCAATTGAACGCCGCTGTGTCCATGCGAAAGACTTTTGGCTTTCAAGACCAACATTAATCGAACAATTTCTTCAGGCACTTGATCGCCCATTCCACATGCGTGTGAACGAAGTAAATTGTTTTGAAGAAGATTCAAATCTTCCTTTGAAATTTCGGTGTTGCAAAGCGAACCGAAACCCGTATTGATTCCGTAAACCGGATTTTCACTTGTCTCTAAATACGAGTCTAGAAAAGTTCTACATGCTTGAATTTTATCCTTCGCCACATCGGAAAGTGAAACGTGCGCCTCACCAGTTCTAACAGCTGTTAAGTCGTTCAACACCCATTCTTCGTTTGGGCAAAGGATTAAATTATTACTCATAGAAATTAACTCAACTTAAAAACAATAGGCAAGGTCATAACAACTCTTTTCGGTTCTCCGTTTAAAGTTCCTGGAGTAAAATCTTTCAGGTTTTTCACCACACGAATGGCTTCCTTACCCAATACTTTTCCGAGATCACCTTCGGGCTGACGTAGAATTTTGATGTTCGAAATTTTACCGTTTTTTTCAACCACAAATTGAACAAATACCCTTCCTTCAAAACCATTTTCTAAACAGACCTGAGGATAAACCATAGATTTTGCAAGGTCCTTAAACATCTGATTTTCTCCGCCCTCGTATGCAGGCATGACTTCAGGAAAAACCAAGGGTTCTTCAACCGATGGCCCTGGAGGCGGCGGCGGAGATGGCATTGGATCAGGATCGGGCTGGGCAAAACAATGCGCAACGCTCAATACGAGTAGTAGGGAAAAGATATGCTTCATTATACCCATGACTCGCCTTTGTTAATCTTAATGTCGTTAACGAATTGCTTAATCTTTTGTTCATCTTCTTTTTTGCAAACCAACAACGAAACACCTGTGTCTACCACAATGTATCCGTTTAATCCATGAAGTACAACCAACTTATCGCTACCCACGTGCACAACGCTGTCTGAACAGTTGTACAACATTACGTTCTCTCCTACTACGCCATTGTTGTGCTCATCAGATGACAATTGTGTGTGAAGTGATCCCCAAGTACCCAAGTCACTCCATCCAAAATCGCTCAACACCACGTTTACATTTTTCGCTTTTTCCATTATACCGTAATCGATACTAATGTTCTCGCAACTGCTGTACATGTTGTTTATGAATTCAGCCTCTTCAGCAGTTCCGTATTTCCCTTTTCCTTCTTCAAACTGAGAATACATTTCTGGTAGATGACTTTGGAAAGCCTTCATAATCGAAGGTAAATTCCAAACAAAGATTCCGGAGTTCCAATAGAAATCGCCGCTCTCAATAAAGTCCTTCGCCAATTCCAAATTTGGTTTTTCAGTAAAGGTTTTTACTTTCTTTACGCGATCATTGTCAACTTCTTTCGCATCGGCCCATTGAATGTAACCGTATCCAGTATCAGGTCGCGTTGGCTTGATTCCAAGCGTAACTAAATTTCCAGATTTATTCGCTTGATTCATACTGATCTGAATGTCTTCAATAAATGAACCTTCACGTGTGATCAAGTGATCGCTTGGCGCCACAACAATGTTTGCATCGGGGGTGCGCTCTGCTATCCAGAAGGCTGAATAAGCCACACACGGAGCGGTGTTGCGCATGAAAGGTTCACACAACACTTGTTCCGGCTTTAGATCGGGCAATTGCTCTAACACAAGCGCCTTGTATCTCTCGTTCGTTACGACTAAAATATTCTCTTTCGGAACAATCGGTAAAAAGCGATCATATGTCATTTGAATAAGCGTGCGTCCCGTCCCAAGAATATCGTGAAACTGCTTTGGAAAAGCGGTGCGACTCATAGGCCAGAATCTTGAACCTATTCCGCCTGCCATGATTACGCAGTAGTTTTTTGAAATATCAGTCATGTACTAAAAGTATCAAATTATTTTGGAAGTTTTCCAACCATTTTCGAAGGAACTACAATCTCGTCATATTCCTCCGCAGTCACATGTCCTAAACGAATGGCTTCTTCACGAAGCGTCGTTCCATTCTTGTGCGCAGTCTTGGCAATTTCAGCCGCTTTGTAGTATCCAATTTTTGTATTCAACGAAGTCACCAACATTAGTGAGTTGTTCACCAACTCTTCAATGCGTGTGTAGTTCGGTTCAATTCCAACTGCACAATTCACATCGAAAGAAACGCAAGCATCGCCCAATAGAATTGCACTTTGTAAGAAGTTGTATGCCATCATTGGTTTGAACACATTCAATTCATAATGTCCTTGTGTACCCCCTACAGTGATTGCAACATCGTTACCCATGACTTGCGCGCAAACCATGGTTAGTGCTTCGCATTGTGTTGGGTTAACTTTTCCTGGCATGATGGAAGAACCTGGTTCGTTTTCAGGAATGTGAATTTCTCCAATTCCACTGCGAGGACCGCTAGCCATCATGCGAATATCGTTCGCGATTTTATTTAAAGAAACAGCTAATTGCTTCAACGCGCCGTGTGTTTCAACGATACCGTCGTG
>JBILTF010000089.1:0-8903 GCA_044371675.1 Flavobacteriales bacterium | reverse complement strand
ACAACCCCAACATTTAGCCCACCATCGGCAGCGTAGACGCGCTGTTCGAAAGGAGTAACACGGTATTCCCAGATACTTACAACGTCTCCGTTCGTTACTTGAAGAATTTCTAGATCGTTTACAATTGAATTGTCGAAGATTTCAATATCATCGATTCCCCAGAAATAGTGAGTGTAACCTGCTGCAGCTGATGTGTTGTATCCCCAACGAACCAATACGTTTGACTGTCCTGCGGCAGCGCACGAAATATCAACACGTGTGTTCAATGGGTTAGCAGAAAATGAGTTTGCGCTTGGAGTGAAGTTCCCGTTTGCCGGGAAAACAGTCCAGTTCGTTCCTCCGTCTGTTGAAACTTCTAGCGTCAATGGTGACGTAGAGAAGCAGCAATAAATGAAGTATTGGGACCATTCAACAATTACAGAGGATAAAGTGCTACAATCAATAGCTGGAGTGGTAAGGGTTCCATTAACATCTTCAGGGGTTGCCAATGGTGTATTATACAAATCGCAGTCGAAAATCACCCATCCATTCCCAGTTATGGGAGATGCAAGAGGCGGGAAATTTGAAGTGTATTCACCAGCAGGAGATAAGTTATTTGCAACCATCCAAATAGTGCCGTTAGGGCTGCTGTCTTCGTGAGTCATATCGTCAAATCCATTTGAGAAATCTTGGCTATATGCAATTACACGATTATTATTGGAAGTGCGTGGAGCTGTTTTAGCATGAGCAGCGTGCTCTATTTCTTCCTGTGTTAGTGACTTAAGAGCGGCTTTGTTTTCGATAATATGCGACTTCTGAGCTACTGCAGAAGAAACTAGCCCAATGGCGCAAAATAGAGTAAAAAGTTTTTTCATCTTATCAAGTTTAATTTTATAACGGGAAGGTAATAAATCTTTCAATAGGTAAATCCATTGAGCAAAAAAAAGTCCCGCATTGTGCGGGACTTTTTCCTTTCAAGGAAAGTAAATGGATTATTTCACCATCATTTGTTTTGTCAAACTTGAAGAACCTGCAGTGATTGTGTAAGTGTAAACACCTGCACCAAAAGCTGAAGTATTCATAGAAATCATGTTTTTACCAGCTGGCTTAACACCTTCGTTAGTTACAGCAACAACACGTCCAGTCAAATCGCGAACTGTTAAAGTTACACGCTCATTGCTTGGAAGGTTGTAAACGATTGTTGTGTTACCGTTAGATGGGTTAGGCATGTTTTGAGCCAATTCGAAAGAAGTTGTTGCGTTAACTGAAGCAACAGCAGCAGTTTCGTCAGAGTTCAAACGAACCATTGGAACTGATCCGGTAGCACTCCAAGAAGTACCGTCATACAACCAAGAAACAACCCACTCGTTGCTACCTGAAACTGGAATACGAGTTCCAGTTACACAAGAAACAACAACCAAGTAAGTGTTGTCTGCGTTAAGAGTTACAGCAGAAGCGAAAGGAAGTGTTACGAAAGTGTTTTCACCAACGCTGTTGAATTCGTTACCAGTGAAGATGTACTCCAACGTCTCCATTCCGATATCTGTAAAGATAGGATCATTGTTAGCGTCGAATCCTTCCCAAAGGTAGATACGTCCAATGATTGGATCACCAGCAGCTGAACCAGCTCCGATTGCAACGTCAATAGCACCGAATTGATCGTCAGCATAAATATCAAACAAGTTACCGTATTCGAAATCTGATTCTGGACCAAAGAAAGCTTGTGCAGCATCTCCATCGCGACCATAAGTGAAGTCTGTGATTTCCATTGAAGCAGTTCCAGTGTTGTTACTAGCAACATCATCTCCAGTAACTGAAGTTGTGGTAGCAACAACTTGAATGGTACCTATAGCATTTGGAGTCCAAGTAGTTGAAACAGAAATAGTGTCCTTGTCTAATGACAAGAAAGCTGCAGAAGTTTGATCAGCAGCGAATGGAGAACCAGCAACAGCAGTTCCGTTGAAAGTTACTTCATAGTTCATTGTAGCATCAACTTGATCGCTGGTACCACCGTTGAAGATTACAGATGTAGCGTGAACGGGGCTAACTTGAGTAACAGGTACTCTGTTGTAATCCCAGAAACCTAAACCGAAGTTTGCTTGGTTCCAGTCTCCAACTTTTGTTTTTACAACACGGATATCGCTTGCTGGAAGTTCACCAACTACGATGTTATCCACTGCGAAACCTGAAGCCCATGCTCCAGCGTCAGTCCATTGGAAACGAATAATTACGTTAGATGCAGTAACATCGTACAAAGGAACGATGATAGACTGCCAGTAATCCTGGTCTATTGGAAATACATCAATGTTTGCTCCGGTGTCATCTACTCCGATAGAACGTATACTGAAATTAAGACCACCATCGGTAGAGATTTGCAATGTTGCATCACCACCTTGGAAACCCTTGTCGTGGAAAATATCAAATGAAATAGCAATGTTAGTTGCAACAGAAAAATCCATAGTTGGAGACTGAATGTAAGAATCTACGTTGTCGCAGTCACATGGAATATCATCATCATTCACACCTGCGAATTTATTTCCTACTCCTACTTGTGGAACCGGCCAGTAACCCCCGCCGTTAGCTGTTGTGCTGTTGTGCGTTTTGAACGCATTTCCGTCAGTACCATCAGCTTGAACAACTTGGTTAGTTGACCATCCTGTTGGCAATGCACCTGGTAATGCTCCAGTTACACTTTGGAAGTCTTCAGTTAGAAGAACAACACGGTTGCTCCAATTGATAGATGAAGCCATTTCTTGACGGATGCTGGCTTTTGGAGAAATTTCACTTCTTGTGAAAGTTCTGCGCGCTGGTGATTGTTGCACTGACCATTGTGCGAATGATACACTCGCTACAGCTGTGAACAAACCTAATAAGTAGATTTTCTTCATTTGATTAAATTTAAGTTAACTTTTAAGGTTACGAATATAAGGTTTTAAGGTTACGAATATAAGGAAATTCTCGTTTGCATTGCAAACGAAATTCAATGGAAATTTACAATTGAGCCTTATTTTTTTCTACGCGCTGCGCCACGCGAATACTAATTTCGTAAAGTAAGAGTAAAGGCAACGAAACAAGCATTTGACTTGTTACATCTGGCGGAGTAATAATTGCGCTAACAATAAGGTTAATTACAAACGCGTGTCTTCTGTATTTTTTCAGGAAAGCTGAGCTGACTAATCCAATTTTCGCCAAGAAGTATATTACAACAGGCATCTGAAAAACCAATCCAGTTCCTAGAATAAGGGAGGAACATAACTTTAAATAAGACAATACTGTTGCATTTACTTCGACATCTGCGAAAGCAAAGTTCCCCAAAAATTGAATGGATAAAGGTGTTAGCACGTAAT
This sequence comes from Flavobacteriales bacterium, assembly GCA_044371675.1. Lineage (GTDB taxonomy): Bacteria > Bacteroidota > Bacteroidia > Flavobacteriales_D > Sanyastnellaceae > CAIZGX01. Next base: position 5,577 of record JBILTF010000089.1, on the reverse strand, counting down.
AGCCAAACAACACCCCCAAAAAGAATAGCAAGGAGACATAGACGCCAATACCACGCACCGATTTAAGTTCAGTCTTTTTCAATCCTGGGCGCACAAATGCCCACAGTTGATAGAATATTGCAGGAAAAGCAAGAATTACACCACCAATTAGCACAACGGTCATGTATGCAGAGAAATTACCCCCCATAGTTGTGCTCTGAAGTGTGAAGTTAGCATCTGAAAAGCAGAGCTGATCTGCCAACCCCAAGTTTTGGCCTAACCAACAAAAGAAACGGTAAGTTGGGAAATCGGCGCGACGTGGCGCCATGATGATATTTTCAATAACATAGGTGTCGAAAATAAATACAACCACAACTCCTGCAACAGCAAACAAAACCGCTCGAAACAATCTTTTTCTAAGTTCCTCAAGATGCTCCAAGAAGCTCATGTTTTTCTCTTCAGCCATCGCTATTAATTAATTCCAGCACTTAGAAGATCGTGCAAATGAATAATGCCACAGTATTTCCCGTTTTCGTCTATCACAAGCAATTGGCTAATCTTATTGTTTTCCATCAATTGAAATCCTTCAACGGCCAGAGCCGAGCTTTGAATTCTTTTGGCTGATGTGTTCATTAAGTCAGACGCGCGCAATGCATCAAGATTGGCGTTACGCTCAACGGCTCTTCGAATATCACCGTCCGTAACGATACCCAACAACTCATCGTTTTCTAGCACAGCAGTGGCACCAACGCGTTTGGAAGATATCTCCATGAGCAATTCACGGAAGTTGCAATCTGAAGTAACCCGAGGAAGGGCATCCGCACGCATTACTTGCTCGATGGTTGTGAAAAGTTTTTTGCCAAGTGCTCCACCAGGATGGAATTTTGCAAAATCAAGTTTGCTGAATCCTCGTTCCGTCATGAGCGAAACAGCAATTGCATCGCCTACGGCCAATTGAAGGGTAGTGCTAACGGTGGGGGCTAAATTATTTGGACAAGCTTCGTTGGTCATGGGGGTGTGAAGAAAGTAAGTCGATTCTTTCGCAAGAAAACTCGCGGTATTGGCACCCACTCCCACTAACTGAACATTCATAGATTTCAACAAGGAAACCAAATATTGAATTTCCGGTGAGTCTCCGCTTTTCGATAAACAAAAAACGATGCTATTGATTTGAACCATGCCTAAATCGCCATGTATGGCTTCAGAGGCATGAAGAAATTGAGCTTGCTGACCAGTACTGTTAAAAGTAGCCACCCATTTTTGCGCAATAATTCCGCTCTTGCCTATCCCTGTTACAACGATGGGTTGATTGGTTTCAAGAACAGCCATAACCACAGATGCAAAAGCGTTGCCTAAGGACATTTCCAATTTGGAAAGCGCATCTGCTTCTAATCGAATGGCTTCTTTCGCCGAGTCTAATATGGTCTCTTGGGAGGTTAATTTCACTTTGCAAAGATGCAAAGAATCGTTAGTTTTTTAGGTCTTTTTTTTCGAAGGAATTAGTTGGTGTGCATTTGCTTTTGTGCTTACATTCGTTTAGCGAATTATACAGAGACGTTACTTTTTCATAACGTTCAATTACAAATGACAATGATTACAGCGACAGATATGGCTCCGAAAGAAGCCTTAAAATATTTCTTTGGATTTTCAAACTTTAAAGGCCTGCAGGAAGGCGTTATTGATAATGTGCTTGCGGGAAATGACACCTTTGTGATTATGCCTACAGGAGGAGGGAAGTCTTTGTGTTACCAACTTCCTGCTCTTATGTCGGAAGGAACAGCTATTGTGGTTTCGCCTTTGATTGCCTTGATGAAAAATCAGGTAGATGCCATGCGAGGATTTTCAAATGAAGAGGGCATTGCGCACGTCATTAACTCTTCATTGAATAAAAGCGAAATTGCTCAAGTAAAGAAGGACATACTCAGTGGCAAGACCAAGCTTCTTTATGTGGCTCCCGAGTCTTTAACAAAAGAAGAGAATATTGAATTTCTTCGAACCTGTAAAATCTCGTTTGTTGCTATTGATGAAGCGCATTGTATTTCAGAATGGGGACACGATTTCCGTCCAGAATACAGAAGAATCAAAACCATTATTCAGCAAATTGCGGATTTACCTGTAATGGCCTTAACGGCAACAGCTACCCCAAAGGTTCAGATAGATATTCAAAAGAACCTTGGAATGGTTGATGCGAAAGTCTTTAAGTCTTCTTTCAACCGTGATAATCTGTACTACGAAGTTCGCCCTAAAGTAAATGTTGGAAAACAGATCATTCAATTCGTAAAAGGGAATGCTGGTAAAAGTGGTATTGTATATTGCCTGTCGCGCAAGAAGACCGAAGAGATTGCAGAGCTTCTTGTGGCTAACGGAATAAAAGCGCTATCATATCATGCTGGAATGGATAGCCATCAGCGGAACGACGTCCAAGATAAATTCCTCATGCAGGATGTAGATGTTATTGTTGCAACTATAGCGTTCGGAATGGGTATCGATAAACCCGATGTGAGATTTGTAATTCATCACGACATTCCAAAAAGTCTAGAAAGTTATTATCAGGAAACAGGCCGCGCAGGAAGAGATGGTGGTGAAGGACATTGTTTAGCTTTCTATTCACCGAAGGACGTAGAGAAATTAGAAAAGTTTCTCCACGGTAAACCTGTTGCAGAGCAAGAAATAGGAATGTTGCTTCTTCAGGAGGTTATGGCATACGCGGAAACGGCAATGAGCCGAAGGAAATACTTACTTCACTATTTTGGTGAAGAATGGGATGATGTTACCGGTGAAGGCGCTGGCATGGACGATAACTCGCGCAAGCCGAAAGAAATTTTCGATGCAACAGAAGATGTGAAATTGGTTTTGGAATGCATAAAAGCATTTAAAGAAACCCATAAAGCGAAATTTATTGCGAATGTTTTAGGCGGGATTAACAATGCCGAGGTTTCCACCTATAAAGCGGATAAGCACAAGTTGTTTGGCGCAGGAAAAGAAGATACCGATAAACATTGGAACGCGATCATGCGTCAACTATTGGTGAAGAATCTCATTCGTAAGGAAATTGAAACATACGGAACGCTGAAGCTTACGACTGAGGGATCGGAATTTTTGAAGTCTCCTTTCAAAATGGATTTAGTTAAGGAAGAAGAGATAGGAGAAACAGATGATGATGGCGAATTGATTCATGCAGTGAAGGCAACTGGTTCCGGAGCATCTGATGAAACGTTGTTCTTAATGCTGAAAGAATTGCGTCAGAAAGTTTCTAAAGAAAAAGGACTTCCGCCGTATGTAATTTTCTCAGAACCTTCGATGGAGGAAATGGCTACACAATTTCCAATTACCATTGATGAACTTTCACACATTGGTGGAGTGGGGAAAGGAAAAGCAATGAAGTTCGGTTCTGCATTTTTAGCACTTATTAAAAAATATGTTGAAGACAATGATATTGACCGCCCAGAGGATTTTGTTTTGAAGAGCGCGCACGCGAAAAGCAGTCACAAAATTAAGATCATTCAAAATGTTGATAAGCGTATTCCGCTTTTCGATATTGCGAAGGGGATTGGTAAAACATATTCAGATTTGATTGACGAGATTGAAACGATTGTTCATTCTGGAACACGCTTAGATATTCAATACTTCATAGACGATGAAATAGATGAAGACGCTCAAGATGAAATCATGGAGTACTTCATGCAATCTGAAACTGATGATATTTTAGAAGCCGAAGAGTATTTCGACGGTGACTACGAAGATGGAATTCTACGTTTAATGCGCATAAAGTTTCATTCGGAAATAGGGAACTAATTTACTATTTCTTATTCGTTTATCAAAAACAATATTTTCCAGAGCTTATTAATTCAGCGGCAATAACTCGGCGGCCTTCCTTAGTGTTGAATGGTTCTGTTTTGGTAAATCGGCGCAACCCCATTATCATCATGCGCTGCTCATCTCCTTCAACAAACGAATTCAACGCATCTTTTCCAGCTTTATTTATGAAGTCTGCAAGATCTGTGACCAAGGTTTGCATCATAGCGATTTGACTTGTTGAATTTTCAATTCCATTCAAGTGCACTCTTTTCTGAGTTCTGAGAACGGTGCTTTCAGCAATATATGTCCAAATAGCCATGTCAGCTATGTTCATTAAGATCTCTTGTTCTTTCGCTAGTTGCATCATGAGTTTTTGAGCAGCACTTCCAGCAATCATGAGAACTGCCTTTTTGAAATTTTCAATGTATCCCAAATATCTCTCGAATACATCTTCGCTAGGCTCAGCGAAATAAGGAATGGACATTAATTCATTCGCTACAGTCATAGCAGGAGTCATTAAATCCAATTCACCTTTCATAGCTTTCTTCAAAAGCATGTCAACGATAAGCATGCGATTTATTTCATTCGTTCCTTCGAAAATTCTGTTAATGCGAGAATCTCTGTAAGCACGTTCAACGCGCGATTCCGCGCTGTACCCCATGCCACCAAAAATCTGAACGGCTTCGTCTACAACATAATCCAATGTTTCACTGCCATACACTTTGAGTATTGCGCATTCAGGAGCGAACGCTGCAATTCCTTTCAGAACGGCAGGTCCTTTTTCCATTCCGGATTCTGCCAATCCCGCAATGGCATCGTCAATGTTTTGAGTAGCCCGATACAACGCAGATTCCGTTGCATAGCAGCGAATTGCCATCTCTGCTAACTTGTGACGAATGGCTCCATATTTTGAAATAGATCTTCCGAATTGCTCGCGAGTAATGGCGTATTCCAAAGAGTCTGTAACCGTTGCTTTCGCTCCACCCATAACTGCTCCGGCTAATTTGATACGCCCGATATTCAGAATGTTCACTGCTATTTTGAATCCATTCTGACGCTCGCTTAACATGTTTTCAATTGGAACGAGAACATCATTGAAGAAAACCTGACGTGTGGAAGATCCTTTGATTCCCATCTTCTTTTCCTCTGGGTTTAAAGTGATGCCGGGCATATCTTTGTGAAGTAGGAAAGCTGTTAAATTTTCATCGTCTTCAATTTTTGCAAACACGGTAAAGACATCTGCGAAACCTGCATTGGTGATCCACATTTTTTGTCCGGAAATTTTATAGTGCTTTCCGTCTTCGGTTAATGTCGCTTTTGTTTTTCCGGAATTGGCGTCGCTACCTGAATTCGGTTCGGTTAAGCAATAACAAGCGAACCACTCGCCAGTAGCGAGTTTCGAAACCAAAGATTTCTTTTGATCTTCATTTCCGTAATACAACGCTGGTAAGGTGCCAATGCCCGTGTGCGCGCCGTAGGCTACAGAGAATGAATGACCCGCTCCGAGTGTTTCAGTGCAAAGCATAGTGGTCTTAAAATCCATACCCATTCCATTGAATTCCTCTGGAACCGAAAGTCCTAAAAGTCCGAGTTTTCCGGCTTTGTGCATAATCGACTGCATAAGCCCCTCTTCCATGTCGTCTATACGATCGATAATTGGAGTGATTTCATTGTTCACGAAATCGTCGCACATCTGCTTCATCATGCGTTGCTCTTCGTTCCATTCTTCCGGAATGAAAATTTCGGATGCTGTTGTTTTACGGATTAGAAATTCCCCACCTGTTATTGGTTTCATAATGT
>JBILTF010000088.1:0-8912 GCA_044371675.1 Flavobacteriales bacterium | reverse complement strand
GCCTGAAGTAAAGCCTGAATTCAAAAACTTAACCAACACTGTAAATGTTGAGTCGCTGAAAATTGAAATTGCCGATTCGAAAAACCGTGTATCAGCCGCATTAGAAAATTCCCAATACGAAAATCCAACTTCCAACAACGCCAGTTCAAACAACGTCAGTTCAAACAACGCTAGTTCAAACAACTCAAGTTCAAACAACGCAAGTTCAAACAACTCAAGTTCAAACAACACCGGTTCAAACAACGCCGGTTCAAACAACGTAAGTTCAAACAACGCTAGTTCAAACAACGCTAGTTCCAATAACGCTAGTGCTAACAACACCAGTTCTAACAACGCTAGTTCCAACGACGCTAGTTTTAACAACACTAGTTCGAACAACGCTAGTTCCAACGACACCAATTCGAACAACGCTAGTACTAACAACACCAGTTCTAACAACGTTAGTTCCAACAACACCAGTTCTAACAACGCTAGTTCCAACGACACCAGTTCGAACAACGTTAGTTCAAAAACCTTCACTGAAGCAGAGGCTGCAATTATAAATAGCCCGAGGCAGTCGAATTACCGGGATGAAAATATTTTTGAAGAGTTGACTAGTGCGAATATTGAAATTTCGAATCGAACAGAAATTGAGAAAATATACACTGAAATTGAGACCATCAATCGTCGAATTAAAGAAGAAACTTTAGCCAAAGCAATTGCCGAATTGATTGAACAAAAAAATCAATTGACTTATCAAAAAATGCAAGAAGAGGATAAGAATGCGACGCTCATTGCTGAACACAATTCGAATTCACTAATTGATCTACAATCGGCTTGGAAAAAGAACACAAGCGCTAACACTAGCATTGCGACATTGAGCGATAAGAAGGCCTATGACACTGCCTTGGCTTATATGAAAGAAGCAAGGACACTTCGTGCAGCGGTTAAAACTGAAACCGATTTCTTTGAACGTTATGCAAAGAACGCACGTGCATTTGCCCTCGAGCGAAATGCAAAAAACGAATTGCAATTCTTGGTTGAAAAAACTACTCCTGTCGCTAACAATGCCAGTTCAAACAACGCTAGTTCCAACAACGCCAGTTCTAACAACGCCAGTTCTAACAACGCCAGTTCTAACAACGCCAGTTCTAACAACGCCAGTTCTAACAACGCTAGTTCTAACAATGCCAGTTCAAACAACGCCAGTTCTAACAGCGCTGATTCAAACAACGCTAATTCAAACAACGCTGGTTCAAACAACGCTAGTTCATTCACAAGTATTCCTGAAATAATCCAAAAAACGCTATATCAAAAGCAACCAGTATCTGCCTATAGCGACGCGAATCCTATTCCAATTGGAAAACCTCTGCCCGAAGGATCGTTCTACACCATTCAAGTTGGAGCCTTCCGCTTACCGGTTGCCAACAATACGTTCAATCAATTTGCACCTGTTTATGCTGAGCGTCAAACGAATGGTTTCATTCGATACAGCACTGGATTTTTCTCGTCATACACTGAGGCCATTCAAGCGCGCAATGAAATTCGTCAAATGGGATATGCCGACGCATTCATTGTTGCCTACAAGAATCGCGAGCGAGTTCGCTACAGCGATCTCATGACAGCAGCCGAGCGAGCTTCTACCAATAGTATTGCGACATTACCAGCGAATCCCTCAACAGTGCCGTCAGCCGATTTAACATACTACTCAGATACTTTGGCGGTTCCTGCAAATCTGATTGAAAAAACCCAAGGTGTTTTCTTTACTGTGCAAGTTGGTGTTTACGCCAAACCCTCGAGAAATATCGTTCTTAATACCTATTCTGATTTACATGTAGAGAAACTTGCGAACGGACAAGTTCGCTATACAAGTGGAAAATTCCAAATCATGACTGATGTGATAAAGCAACGAGATTTTGTGCGAGCCAATGGAATACCAGACGCATTTATTACGGCATACAAAAATGGAAAAAGAATTACAATGTCTGAAGCGAAGAAAGAACTAGGAATTCAATAATTGCCATTAGAATAATTTTCATTGAATTGAATTCAATCTGATTCGCTTAACTTTGAGGTAACATACTTATTGGAAAATGACAAAACCCCTGATATTTCTTTGTTTTCTTTTCATATCATTCTTTGGAAATGCCCAGCTTCAACTAAATGAATTGTTGGCATCGAATAACACCAATCAAATGGATGAGTTTTTTGAATTCGACGACTGGATTGAAATATACAACACAGGAGGAATTGTGAATCTTGCGGGGTATTATTTATCAGACGACCCATTGCTTTTAACAAAGCATCAAATTCCTGCGACTGATCCTGGCGCAACGATAATGCTTCCTGGAAGCTTCAAGGTAGTCTTCGCCGACAATGACAATCTAACGCAAGGAGCGCTGCATCTAAACTTCACACTGAGTTCGAATGGTGAAAATGTGTTTTTAACTGCGCCTGATGGAGTAACAATAATTGACAGCATTTCATACCCCCAAATGGCTTCGGATATTAGTTACGGACGTGCGTGTGAAGCATGTGCTTCATGGCAATATTTTAATAATGTTACCTACTCTACTCCTAATTTAGAACTTCCTCAAACTTCAGCCTTACTTTTCTTAAATGAAGTTCAACCCGAGAACACAGGAATCTATCATGATCCCGAATTTGAATATGACCCTTGGATTGAAGTCTATAATCCGAATACATATCAAATTAACTTAGGTGGGTATTATTTGAGTGTAGTCGGCAATCCAACGCAATGGCTTATTCCTACCAACGAACCCTACAATACAGTAATTGCTCCAAATAGTTTCAAAGTTTTTTGGTGTGACAATGATCTAGCTTTTGGTGCAACACACACACCTCTTGTTTTGAACCCTGCAGGAGGCACGGCTTCACTTACTGGTCCAGATGGAATAACTCCTGTAAGTTCACTCGCATGGGGCGCTCTTTCTGCAGGCCAAAGCGCTGGGTGTTCAACAGACGGCGCACCTACTATCACGACCTTTAATCCGGCTACTCCGATAAACACCAACACCTTAATTTTTATAACTCCAAAGCCTGTTGTTATCAATGAAGTTATGGCAGACAACATTTTAACATTCGCGGATAACTATGGACAATTCGATGATTGGATTGAAATTTATAATCCATTGAACTACGATGTAAGTCTAGCCGGCTATTTCATTAGTGACGATAGCAATAATCCAAGAAGGTGGCAAATTCCAGCAACATTCATAGATAGTGTCACGGTGCCTGCTCTCGGATGGCTCACTTTTTTTATTGACGACAGTGGTTCACAAGGGGTAAGACACGCAAGCTTTAATTTAAATAACAACAACGAGTTTGTTGGATTATACAGTCCGGACGGATTAACCCGTGTAGATGAAATCGCATGGGTGCACATAGATGCCGATACAAGTCTTGGTCGTCAAACAGATGGAAGTACTGAATGGGTAAACTTCATTGTCACTACTCCTGATTTCTCAAATAATCAGGGTGTCATAAGCATTCAAGAAATGAATGCCTCTAAAGAAATATTTTCGGTTTATCCGAACCCAACAAGAGGAATCGTTCAATGCTCGAAGAAAAGCAACATTCGCGTGTACTCTATTCAGGGAAATTTAGTTGAAACCTTCTACGGCGCGTTGCAAATTAATTTTAGCAACTACGGAGCTGGGATATACATTGTCACAGATGAAGAAGGAAATAAATTGAGAGTAATTAAAGAATAATTATTCCACCCCCATGTATTTATGAATTTGAAGACCCACACGCCAGTTTGTTTTTTTTAATACCCAATCGAAAATAAGCGGAAGGTTTTCTTCTCTTTTATCCCATTCTGGTTGCATGAACCATTGCGCATTTTCATTCATGCGTGCAGCCATTTCATGCGACCAAGTCAAATCTGATTTGTGAAAAATGACAACCTTCAACTCATTCGACAATTGAAAATATTCTTCAAGCGGAGCTTTAAACTTTTTCGGCGAAAACGTTATCCAATCGAACAGCCCTGTCAACTTCTGAGTACCACTTGTTTCCAGATGAATTCTCAATCCCACGTTGCGCAAGGCTTCCGTAAGCGGAGCAAGATCATGCAAAGTTGGTTCACCACCTGTGACGATAACCACCTTCATTCCACTTCCCACAGCTGCTTCGACAAGGGTCTCGAGAGAAATAAGCGGATGCTTTTCTTTATCCCAACTCTCCTTCACATCGCACCAAACACAACCAACGTCGCATCCAGCCAATCGAATAAAAAAACTCGGAACACCTGTGTGAACGCCTTCACCTTGAACACTGGTGAAGGTTTCCATAACTGGATATTTCACTTCAGAACTCACGCCTTAATTTTTCCAATTAAATCGTAATGCTCTGCATTAACAATTTCTATGTCGGCAAAATCACCCACACGCAAATATCCTTCCGACTTAGGAATAACCACTTCATTGTCTACTTCAGGAGAATCGAATTCAGTGCGGCCGATGTAGTAATCGCCTTCCATTTTATCTACTAACACCTTGTAGGTTTTTCCAATTTTGGCTTCATTCAATTCCAACGAAATGTGGGATTGAACTTCCATAATTTCATCGGCACGCTTCTTCTTTGTCTTCGCTGAAACATCATCCTTCAAAACAAAGGCTGAAGTATTCTCTTCATGGCTGTAGGTGAACACACCCAAACGTTCGAAGCGCGATTGCTCTATCCACTTCAACAATTCTTTGTGATCAGCAGCCGTCTCGCCAGGAAAACCAGTAATCAAAGTTGTACGAATTGCAATATCCGGAACTTTCATACGAATATCCTGAATCAGCGCATCGGTCTTCTCTCTGGTTATGCCGCGCTTCATGGCTTGCAACATTTTTGTTGTACCATGTTGAAGGGGCATGTCTAAGTATTTACAAATGTTGTCGCGTTCGTTCATCACATCCAACACGTCCATAGGGAATCCACTTGGAAAGGCATACTGAAGACGAATCCAATCGATTCCTTCTACATCAGAAAGTCGCTTTAACAATTCTGAAAGCGTTCTTTTCTTTTCAATATCTAAACCATAGAACGTTAAGTCCTGAGCAATGAGCACCAACTCCTTGGCTCCATTCGCCGCCAAAGATTTCGCGTTCTTCACAAGCTGCTCCATTGGAGTGCTCACGTGCTTTCCGCGCATAAGCGGAATCGCGCAAAACGAACACGGGCGATCGCAACCTTCCGCAATTTTAAAATAGGCGAAGTGACTTGGTGTGGTTAATAAACGCTCTCCAACCAATTCCGTTTTGTAATCGGCCTTCAATGTTTTCAATAAACGCGGAAGATCTCTCGTTCCGAAAAATGCATCTACTTCTGGAATATCTTTTTCCAATTCTGGCTTGTAGCGTTCGCTCAAACATCCCGTTACGTATAGCTTCGAAACATTTCCCTTCTCCTTCTCTTTTGCCCAAGCTAGAATGGTATTTATGCTTTCTTCTTTGGCGTTGTCTATGAATCCGCAGGTGTTGATGATTACAATTTCTGAATCGGTTTCTTCCGACTCGTGTTCAACATCAAACGCGTTGGCCTTCAATTGGGCCATCATGATTTCCGAATCGAAAATATTTTTCGCGCAACCCAAGGTTACTACGTTCACCTTGTTTTTCTTGAGGGTCTTCGTCTTCATTATTTTGTTTTTCCTGCGAATAAACTATCTACAAATTCAAATCTATTGAAGACTTGAAGATCTCCAGCCTGCTCACCCACTCCAATAAAGCGAACGGGAATATTGAACTGATCTGAAATTCCAATTACAACTCCGCCCTTGGCTGTTCCATCTATTTTGGTAATAGCCAACGAAGAAACTTCGGTAGCCGCTGTAAACTGCTTCGCTTGTTCAAAAGCATTTTGTCCGGTTGAACCGTCTAAAACCAGCATCACATCGTGCGGAGCATTCGGCACCACCTTCTGCATTACGCGCTTAATTTTAGTCAACTCATTCATGAGTCCTACTTTGTTGTGCAAGCGACCTGCCGTGTCAATTATCACAACATCGGCATTTTTAGAAACAGCAGATTGAAGTGTATCGAAAGCAACAGCAGCTGGATCAGCGTTCATGGCTTGCGCAACAATCTCTACGTTTGCACGCTCAGCCCAAATTTTTAATTGATCAATGGCTGCTGCGCGGAAAGTATCTGCTGCACCCAATACCACCTTCTTTCCTTGTTGTTGAAGTTGGTAGGCCATCTTTCCAATGGTGGTGGTCTTTCCCACTCCGTTTACTCCTACCACCATAATTACATAGGGCATTCCATCTGAAGCTGGAATGAAAATCTCTTCGCTTCCCTCACCCTCGTGACGCACAAGCATTTGTGCAATTTCATCTCGCAACACTTGATTCAGCTGATCTGAAGGCATTGAATTTTCAAGACGAACACGCTCTTGAATACGCTTAATAATCTTTTCGGTGGTGGCGGTTCCAACGTCCGATGTAATTAAAATTTCTTCCAACTCATCGAGCATCTCTTCATCTACGTGGGCCTTTCCCGTAATAATACGTGCCAATTTCCCGAAAAAACCTTCGCGGGTTCTTTCAAGACCAAGATCTAACTTATCTTTTTTTTCTTTCGAAAAGAGGCGTTTAAAGAAACTCATAATTTAGGTCTAAAATAAAAAAAAGGCCTTTCCAAAGGAAAAGCCTTTTAACATATTTCTAACAGCGATTAGCCTTTAGCAAACCACTCGCTGATTTTGTCGTTGTGTACAATTTCCTCTTTAAAGGAATATGAGCCTGACTTAACAGACTTAACCATTTTAATAACCTTGGTGTGGTTTTTACCACCACCTGTTTGCAGGGTCGCAACTACTTTCTTTGCCATGACTTAAGCTTATTTGATTTCTTTATGAACCGTCATTCTCTTCAAAATCGGGTTGAATTTTTTCTTCTCTAAGCGCTCAGGAGTATTCTTCCTGTTCTTAGTAGTGATGTAACGGCTTGTGCCGGGCTTGCCAGACTCTTTATGTTCTGTGCACTCCATTATAACTTGTATTCTATTACCTTTCTTAGCCATTGTTGCAGAAATTGGACGGCAAATATACGAAGAATATCGAGAAATGCAACACTGACATTCATTTTTTTCGACTATTCTCAACGTTGGCGAACCACATAGCCACAAATCTATGTTAATAAGACACTAGAACCCCTGCTTTTTCTGTTGTTCTACTGAATAATTTCACACATCCATACATATATACATTTTGGCTAAAAAAAGAAAAGGCGAAGTCGACACTTCCGCTGAATTTGAAGATAGAAATGAACATTTGAATCGCGACGTCCGCACCATGCGCATTGCAGGACTGGCCGTTCTTTTGTTTTCAGCATTTACTGCACTCGCCTGCGTTTCGTATTTGTTCTCGGGAGCACACGACCAACAACTTTTTGTTGGAAGCGGTGGATTAAATGAGTCATTTCAAAACTGGATGGGCGGTCTCGGCGCACGTTGGGCGCATGCACTCATGTTTCACTTTGCAGGAATAGCGGCACTTTGCATTCCACTCCTCATATTCTTAGTTGGTATGCGCATGCTTACTGGGAAACACTTGCTTCCTTTCCTAAAGACTATCCGCGTAAGTATTGGCGTTATGCTTTTTCTGCCATTAGCCATTGGCTTCTTCGCGCATCGCACGAATCCGATTCCTTTCGATCATATTGAAATCCTTATTAACGGCTTATTCGTAGGCGGGTATGGTGTTGTAGCTACACAATTCTGTGTTTCGCATTTTGGATGGATGGGCACTTTGCTCGGAATAACTTTTGTGTTGATTGTGTTTTTTATTGTGAATTTCAATCACCATGTCGACACGTTCATTGCTCGTCTCGGCGTTCTATTTAGATCGAAACCGAAGGCCGACAAACCTCGAATTATTGAAGAGGAAGAAGATGCATTTCAACCTGCGGCAAATACCGAAGAGACCACCATTGAGGTAAAAGCTGAAGCTATCCCCTCCTATATGCCTGAACCTGAGTCTGAATCAGAAATATTCGAAGTTATTCAAGAGGAAGAGACTCCCGTGAAAGCAACTTCTTTTGACTTCGACAATCCGCTTGATCCACAACCGACATTCGATTTAATTCCAGAAGAAGAAAAAGAATCAGATGAATTTGAATTAAGTCCGACCTCTTCAGGAAATTCAACCATTTTCGAAGATGATGATTTGGGCGATTTAGGTATTGAAATTGCACCTACTGTCAAAGCTGAAGAATTAAGCTCCGATGAAATTGAAAGCACCGAATTCGGGGAGTACGACCCGAAGCTTGACCTTTCCCGCTATCAGCTTCCTTCCATTGATTTGCTCCAGAATTACGGAGGCAATGGACCTCAAATTTCGAAAGAAGAACTTGAGGATAATAAGAACAGAATCATTGAAACCCTCAATCATTACAAGATTGAGATTGCCAAGATTAAGGCTACCATAGGACCAACGGTTACCTTATATGAAATTGTTCCTGCACCCGGAGTTCGTATTTCCAAAATCAAAAGTTTGGAAGACGACATTGCTCTTTCGCTTGCGGCATTGGGCATTCGTATCATAGCTCCAATTCCCGGAAAAGGAACCATAGGTATTGAAGTTCCGAATAGCAAACCCGACGTGGTTTCTATGCGCTCGTTAATTGCTAGCGATAAGTTTCAAAATGCCGACATGGAACTTCCGTTGGTATTGGGAAAAACTATTTCGAACGACATCTTCGTGACCGACTTAACGAAGATGCCTCACTTACTTATGGCTGGTGCTACTGGGCAAGGTAAATCCGTTGGATTGAATGCGATATTGATTTCGTTGCTGTATCGCAAGCACCCTTCTCAAGTAAAGTTCGTCTTGGTTGACCCGAAAAAAGTAGAGCTTACCCTTTTCAACAAAATTGAAAGACACTTCTTAGCGAAACTTCCTGACGAAGCTGAAGCCAT
>JBILTF010000087.1:0-8978 GCA_044371675.1 Flavobacteriales bacterium | reverse complement strand
TGTCATTGCCTCGCTGTAAACTACATCGATGTAAAAGTCTGAAGTCAATCCTTCATACAAGGCAGTCGAAGGAGTAATCTGAACAACTGTCGGATTCTCGGTGTCGATCATAAACACATTCGATTCAACAACAACAGCCGCGTTGCCGTGAATGTCGTTTGCGCTAATGATTGGAGTTAACGCAGGGAACAACTCTTGTCCATCGTTTTCCAAATATTCAACAACAAATTCAGTCGCTGAATTCCAAGTCGAAGAAAGCAAACTGATTGAATTCAATAAAGGGTCTCCTTCAGCGAAAGTCACAAGTGGTGTCTCACTAACATTCATGTCTTCCTCAAAAGTGAAAGTCAATTGGAAGGTCTGACCTGCCGTTGCATCTGTTAAGACAGCATTTGAAGAAACAACATTCACAGCAGGATTGCGAGTGTCTAAGTTTAGCAAATTCAACAAGGTGTCTTCCACTTGAGGATTTCCTGCTAAATCAATTGCTGATAGCGAATGTAAATTCACATTCACCCATTCTTCATTTAAATCAGTCACATCGAATACCGCATGGTAAGTACTCGCGTTGAACCAATATCCCGCAGTCGTATTTTGTGACAATCCAGCGGGCGTTTGATCTGTGAAAGATAATATCGCAGGGAAGTTGGTATCCATGGTTTTGTTGAAGTACAAAGTCACTTCTGTTGTTCCAACTGCTGCCGTTGCATCAGTCACCCAGATGTCTGCCGCTACTGAAGCTGTCACCTCCGGACGAATCATATCTACTTTCCAGTTTCCACCTACATAAGCTCTAGCGAAACATCCGTCAGTAGCTTTACCTCCAACCACGCGGAAATTAATTCCACTATACTGCTGAGTTGCTTGCGCAACGGCATACTCGACCACAAATGCAGAGTCGTTCAACCAAAACGAATTGGATTGTGAGAGAACGCCTAAAGCAATTAAATCTGTTGAAACAAAAGTAACAGCAGGAAGAGCCGCAGGCGCCATGGCTCTGTTGAAATGGAAAATTGCACTTACCGTGTTTCCAATATCTGCAGAAGATATAATAGGGTCAGAAAAAGTAACACTAACAACATGTGGAACAACTGCATTCTGAATGGACTCTGCAAAATGAACCGCCTGAGGGCCTAATTCAATTCCAATTTTTCTACCTGGAATGTCATCGTATGCCGCATGTATTCCGCCCCAAATTCTTGAAAGCGAGCATTGATCTGCTGCATCTCTGTAAGTAGCCCATTGAAGAGTTACATCTGTAGAAGGCCCCTCTTCAAACACCAAGTATTGATTTTGAGTTGCTAAAAACTCTCCTATCCCACCTGGGAAAAATTCAGATCCTGTTATTGCCGTCATTACCTCTGCAGCTGTTCTAGAAAAAGTAGAGTGCCCACTGATGTATCCCGCAAATGGAGGTGTTACAAAAGTAGGACGTTGATACGGCCACCAATTTTTAGCAAGAATCCAATCAGCACCAGCATAGGTATTTAATGGATTAGGAATGTAACTCGGACCTTTCCAAGCACGCAATTTAACCTGTCCAATATCACCAGACATGAAGCCATTCAGCGTATCTGCTGGCTGAACCAATTCAATGTAATTCGGAATCAAGGGCAATCCTTGGAAGTGATAATTCGGCAACAACGAGTCTGAAGACTGTCCATTATCCGCCATTTTTCGAATGACAGAAACAGGTCGACTTCCGTCGTAATACCCTTTAATTCCCCAAGCACAGATTGCTGCATCGTGCACAGCACCACCCATTGCGAAGTATGCTTTAACGTCCCACTCTAAGTCATTTAAAACTTCTCCTTCACCTCCCCATTTCCTTACGAATAAAGGATGGTCATGAACGACATTCATAATCTTGAACCAATGTCCAGGAGGTGTTTCGCTCTGTGGACCATCTGCCCAAAATTCTGCAAGTACTCTTGTGAAATCTCCTCTCTTCACCAATTCAGGTGCGTAAGGTTGTCCTGTAATTGGATTCAATGAACGTCCGGTTCCGATATCGCCACCTTCCAACAAATTATAAAAATTCGGATAGTCATTCGGTGTTTCAGGTAACGCTGGAATATTGCAAACACTTGCTGGAGAAATGTCTATTAACGTAGCATCATCTGGACTTAAGTGCGATGACCATGTCGCAACCATAACATTACCAAATACAAAAGGGTTGTCTAAAGTTGCAGTGTCGTTTGGAGAAAGAACTGGCAGCATTCCGGGATCCTTATATACATTCCAGAAATTACCGTCGCGGAAATGAACCGTCTTGTCTGCTTCTGTTAATGAGAATGGCTTTACATTGCCCCATTCATGCGAAAGTGCAGAGGGTGTTGGCAATCCGGGGAATCCGTTTTGATCCACGAAGTTTGCCAAGTTTAGTGGCTGCCAGCGATTGATGTACGTATTATTTGGATTGCCCGGAAAAACAGGCAACATGGGAGCATTTACAGGAACGTAATACTGATTGGAATAATTCAACAACTGATTCGATCCATCTTGATTTCCATAAGCAATGTATTGTGCAGCGATGTAGTTTCCCAATTTAGCAGGATCACCATCGCTGTAATCGGTAGAAGTCACAGCAGTGCTGTAACCCAACCCTAACATGATAAAATTCGCCATGGTCAATGTGTTCAACCAATTGGGAGAATACTGATAGCGATTGACAATCATTCTGTAAGCCGCATAAGTAATGGCCTTTTCCCTCGCGACTTGAATATTTTCTGGTGTTTCAATTCCATCGAATGTGGAATTGAATCCGTTTAAGGATTGTCCAATTAAATAGGTTTTCGAAGTATCGTCGAAAATCGCCCATGCATCGTACATGGCAGCGTGAATATGAAAGAGATTTCTAGCGTGAATGGTAGGACGCGCATTGTCGTTACGAATGGCTTGTAGAACAACCTCATCCCATGCTCTTGCCACGGATTGCTCTTGTGCATTTCCAAAATAAACAGAAAAAATGAAGACTACAAAAAGTATAAATTTCGCTTTCATAAAGGTTTTGTTAAGGCCTACGAATATAACTCAACAAAACCAAAAATGGTTGCATACATTTATCAGTTTCCGCTCATGCGACATCGTCTCTAAGCCTATTCAGCAGACTTATGCCTTGGACCGTGCGGTGGACGTCCCCCAGCAGGAGGGCCGGGATGCCCGCCCTTCTTACCTACTTCATCCAATAATATTTTATGAAAATCTTTTTCTATTCCAGGAAGCTTGGCTGTTTTCTGAACACCAATGACTTTACTGCAGGCAATCATGAAATTCGAATCTTCTTCCACCTCTTTCACTCGAAGCGCAGAGATTTCGTTATTCAACGATTCGAACGCTTTTTGATTTTCTCCTACTGCATCCATTTTATCCATAACTTTTTTCAACTCCTTGCGATGTGTCTTTTGTGTTTCTTCATGCGCATTGTATACCGGCCAGAACTTTTCAGCTTCAACAGGAGTTAAAGCCAATTCTGAAGTAATGAAAGCACGCTTCAGCGCTGCTACTTTTTCGCTGCGTTTCAGCTCATCGCGATCGGTTTGTGCATATGCGCCCAAGGAGCAAATGCACAGTAAAAGAATCATTGTCTTTTTCATGCTCGTATTAATTTATGTTTTCTATTAAATCTGAATCTTCTTCCAATAAATACGCTACCAATTCTTCCCTGGAAATTTCTTTCAATCCCAGCGCAACCTCTTCTTTACTCTTACCTTCTCTTCCCTTTTCTTGCCCTCTCTTAACCAAACTCTCATTCTCACTCTGTTTCTCATTCTCTATCTTCCCCTCTCTTACTTCGGGCGAAAGATATTTCGCCCCTATATCTTCTCCTATCTTCCCCTCTTTCCCATTCTCATTCTGTTTCTCATTCTCCTGTTCCACCCTCGCAATCTCTTGGCTTTGGTCTTCGCTCTTCAACATAAAAAATCCAACACCTATAACGCATGCCGCAGCCAAAGCCAACAGCCAAGTCCTACTCCTCATTTTCCGAACGGGCATGAGCGCCTTTTTATTTTTCTCGAAATAATCCGAAGGGACATTCCACTCGTTATTCTTCATTTCCATTTTTTATTTGTTCATTGATCCAATCATTTGATTGAATGGCCGATTTAATTTTCTCAACGGCATGATGGTAACTGGCTTTTAATGCACCAACACTTGTGCCTGTTATTTCTGCTATTTCAGTATATTTTTTTTCTTCGTAATATTTCATAACGAAGACTGCTCTTTGCTTTTCCGGAAGCGCCGCTACCATGGCCTGCAAGCGCATTTGCATTTCATCGCCTGAGTAATGAGTTTCCTCTTCCAACTGCTTTACATTTTCAAGAATGTTACCATCCCAATCGCCCTTCAACATTCGTTTGCTTCTTTGTATGTGTCCCAACGCTTCTCTATATGCAATGCTGTGCATCCACGTTCCCAAAGCACTTTCACCACGAAACCTATCTACTCCTTTGAATACGCGAACGAACGTGTCTTGCAAGACGTCGTTGGTGTCTTCGTGATTCAACAACATTCTTCGAATAAAAAAGTACAGTGGTTTCTGGTAGTCGGAAATAAGCATCTCGTAACCTTTGTTTCTCGTCTTCGAAACGGAAATAAGTGTTAAGATTTCTTTTTCACGTTCTATCATTACTTATTAGAACTAATAAATTGAAAAGGGTTTAATGTTGAATGAAAAATTACCATTTCCCTCTGTGCGTCTCTTGTTGAAGGGCCTTTTCCAAATGATCTAAATAAGCTTCTCGAGAAATGAGTTCAGCACCTAAAGAAACCAAGTGAGAGTTTTCCACCTGTCCGTCTACCCATTCCATGCCCCATTCCTTGCAGCGTTGAATCAAATGCCACAAGGCCAACTTAGAAGTGTTCGATTCGGCAGAGAACATACTTTCTCCGCAAAACATTCCGCCTAGATTAATTCCATATAATCCACCGACTATGTTCCCGTCTCGCCAAACCTCAACGGAATGAGCAAATCCAAGCGCATGTAACTCCGTGTATGCTTCAATCATTTCTGGAAGAATCCACGTTTCGTCTTCTCTGCCGTTTCCTGCGCAAGCGGTAATAACCTCATGAAAGGCGTTATCGAAAGTGAATCTATAAATGCCCTTGTTGTAGAGTGAACGAGTTGATTTGCTCGGTTTGAAGGAAGGTACGTGAAAGACGCAACGCTCTTCCGGACAATACCAGCGAGGCATTCCAGGATCTTCGTACCAAGGGAAGATTCCTTTAGAATAAGCGAGTAGCAATCTTGAAACTGAAAGGTCTCCACCAACAGCGATTAGGTTTTCTTCAAATTCCTCTGGACCGGGGAACCACAATTCGTCTGAGAGTCTGTAAATTGGCATCGCGTTACGAAGTTAGTTCTACTTTGACTTCGAAATGAAAAACTATGCATTGGATTGAAGATGTTTTGCAACAACCTTATACACCGAGATCGTACAGCGAGCTTGATGCTTATGTCCGAAAAAGCGCTGCTGAAGCGCGTTTGCAATCTCCACACCCAAGAGAAAGCGCAGTGCTAATTCTTATTCATCCGCACCAAGGTGATGCTGGGATTACTCTAATTAAGCGTCCTGTTTATGACGGTGTGCATAGCGGCCAAATGGCGTTTCCTGGAGGAAAGAAAGACGACAGTGACGAGAGCCTTTTACATACTGCCTTGCGCGAAGTTCATGAAGAAGTGGGGCTTCAACTTCCTACCGAAAAAAAATATTATGTGTTGAATGAAATCTTCATTCCTCCGAGTCAACTCCTCGTTCAGCCATTCGCAACCGTATTGGATTACGAACCCGTTTTCATTCCGAATGATAACGAAGTGGCGCAACTCGTGCCTATTCCTCTTGCCCATTTCGGAGCAGGCATGAAAACCGAAAAGATGGAAATCTTCATGCCTCACATTCAGGAGACGAAGTCGGTTCCGGCGATTCGGTACGACGACTATTTGATTTGGGGAGCGACGGCTATGATGTTGTTCGAACTGCGCGACCGTTTGGATCTAAAAAATAAATATGAATAAATGAACCGATCTGTGCGTTACCTGTACAGCGGCATGAAAACTCCTTCTCTTGGCACTATTTAACAAACATAAAACGTTTACCCCCTTCAAAGACGAAGAGCTTATGCCGCTGATTGCGGCCGGCAACGAGCGCGCCTTCGAAGAACTATACACCCGATACAGCCGGCCGATTCATTCTTACTTCTTTCGCATGCTGCGAAAAGACAAAGAGATCGCCGCCGACTTCACGCAAGAGCTCTTCAGCAAAGTCTTTCGTCACGCCGAAGGCTTCGATGTGAAACGTAATTTCAAGACGTGGCTATACAGCATGGCGCACAACCAATGTAAGAATGAATATGCGAAGCATGAAGTTCGCGCCGAAGCGCGAATGAATATTGCGACATGCGAAGTGCACGAACACGACCGCGACATGGACCGCTCTAAATTCGAGGAGGCGCTGCAAGATGCGCTGTCGCAATTAGACGAAACCAAAAGAACGACCTTCGAACTGCGGTTCGTGCATGAACTCAGCAATCCGGAAATAGCCGAAACCATGGGCTGCTCCGAAGGAACCGTGAAATCGCGCATCTTCTACACCCTCAAAGAACTCAACGGTATTCTTCAAGAATACAAAGAACTTTTACTTTCATTTCTCTTCATTATACTACAATCATGAGCACACAAAAACCTTTCACCTATCAGCCCGAAGACTTGGAGCGACTCTTGCGCACCAAAGAATTCAACGGTTTGCTTCCAGAGGAACGCGCCTTTGTGTTGCAACATGTTTCCAACGAAAAGGAATTCGATGAACTCAAAATGCTTTTGGGTAACATTGAATCTTCCGAGCACGAAATGCAAGATCCGCCTGCTGCCGTTTGGAAAAACTTGAAGAAAGAATTCAATCAGCAGAAACCATCGCGTTTCAAAGTGTGGTTGAACATTCTCTTCCCTCCTCTTCCCAAGTGGAGCGGATTTCGAACCGTTTCTTTTTCTTTGGTTGGAATGGCCGCTGTTGTAGGAGCAGTGATTTGGTTCGTTCCTTCAGATAAAAATTCCAATCAATTAGCTAGTGTCGAAGACAATTCTAAGAGCAACGAAATTCAAAATTCAACCAATGACACTGTTTCAGAAAGCAAAGAATTCAAAGTAAACCCAGAACAATATGCCGAGCTGAAGCCAGTATCCGGAATTTATGTGACACCCGTGGTTAGCGAGGTTGAGCATATGCACGAAGTTCCGCTTAATGACGAGGTTAGTGAAGAAAATGACATTGCTCCTGCGAACGACGGCGTTGAAGAAAAATCTGATAGAAGGATGGAAAACGATGCTCCGACCGTGACCGTGACCGAAAGCACCAACGCTTTCCCAACCATCACTCTAACTACCAATGGAAATTTAAACGCACCTGCCCTTCAATGGACAACAGACGAGAAGGTGAATGTTATTGTCACAGATTCAGTAAAAATTCTGCCCAAGAAGAAAAAGAAAACGCCACCGAAGAAAAAGTGACGAATAATTTTCAAAATGGACATTGTATGTTCATTTTTGTGGAATGAAAAAAATACTTGTTGCAAACCGTGGTGAAATCGCGTTGCGCATTATGCGTTCAGCGAAAGAGATGGGAATTGCCACTGTTGCTATTTATAGTGAAGCCGATAGAAATGCACCTTTTGTTAAATACGCCGATGAGGCCGTTTGCGTGGGTCCTCCTCCTTCCAACCAGTCGTATTTACAAGCAGACAAGATCATTGAAATTTGTAAAGAATTAGGCGTTGAAGGCATTCACCCAGGGTACGGATTCCTTTCTGAAAATGCAGACTTCGCAAGAAAAGTTCAAGAAAACGGAATCACCTTCATTGGTCCGAATCCGGATAGCATAGACATGATGGGTAATAAACTTGCAGCAAAATCGGCTGCAAGAAAGTACAACATTCCTATGGTTCCTGGAACCGAAGACGCCATTGCAGATGTGGAACAAGCGAAGCGCGTTGCGCTGGAAGTTGGACTTCCAATCCTCATTAAAGCCAGTGCAGGCGGCGGTGGTAAAGGAATGCGCATCGTTGAGAAAATTGAAGAGGTGGCTGAACAAATGGAACGCGCCATTTCAGAGGCGGTTAGTTCTTTCGGAGACGGAGCGGTTTTCATTGAGCGTTACGTTAGCGGACCGCGACACATCGAAATTCAAGTTTTAGCAGATACACACGGAAACATTGTTCACCTCTTCGAACGTGAATGCAGCATTCAGCGCAGACACCAGAAAGTTATTGAAGAGGCGCCTTCTGCTATTTTAACTCCGGAGCTACGTGCTGCCATGGGCAAGAGCGCATGTGATGCCGCTAGAAGCTGCGATTATGTAGGAGCTGGAACAGTAGAGTTCTTGCTCGACGATAAATTGAATTATTACTTTTTGGAAATGAATACGCGCTTGCAAGTGGAGCATCCGGTTTCAGAAAGCATTACAGGAATTGATTTGGTGAAGGAGCAAATTCGTGTGGCACGCGGAGAGAAATTAGCGTTCACGCAAGACGATCTTTCGATTAACGGACACGCGCTTGAGGTTCGTGTTTATGCAGAAGATCCAACGAACAGCTTCCTTCCTGACATTGGAAGATTGAATACTTACATTCGTCCGCAAGGACCGGGCGTTCGCGTTGACGATGGATTTGAAGAAGGAATGGACATTCCGATTTATTATGACCCCATGATTTCGAAGTTGATTGTGCATGCTGCGAATCGCGAGCAAGCCATTGAGCGCATGACGAGAGCTATTTCTGAATATAAGATTTCAGGAGTTCAGACGACTCTTGAGTTTTGTTCATGGGCTATTAATCACGAAGCATTCAAATCTGGAAATTTCGACACGCATTTCGTGAAAGACTATTTCACTCCGGAAATCTTGAAGAAAGAATTGTCGGTGGAAGAGACGGAAGTCGCGGCTATTGCTGCTGAGATTTTGTTTCAGCAAGACAATACTTCTGCTTCG
>JBILTF010000019.1:0-30953 GCA_044371675.1 Flavobacteriales bacterium | reverse complement strand
ATCTTTCACTTTATCCCATTCCGGAGTGCCTGATTGAATCTTATCCTTACCCTTAGTGTAGTTTTTAAACTGCGCGTATAGCTGATTTACAAACACTTTTTTTTCACCAATGGTTTTCATTTCAGCATCAATACCTGCAAGCATTTCGTAGGCGCGAACGAAGTCAGGAGATTTTTGGTCGCATTGAATTTCTTGGAATTCCTTTTCCATAGTTGCCACTTGTCCGTCGAGCTTCTGAATCGTAGAATTCACCTGATCTACCGTTGATTTCAAGCTTGAATCAACTTCCGAAGTTGTGTAGTATACAGAGCAACTGGTTAGTGAAAGCGCAAGAGCACCAAAGGTTAAAAGAGTAGTAGTTAATTTCATAAGTATGCAATTATTCTGTGAAAGTAAGGAAAATAAAAAAGCCTCGATCTCTCGAGGCTTTTCTTTGTGGACCCGGCGGGGTTCGAACCCGCGTCCAAACAAGGAATCAAAAGGGTTTCTACATGCTTAGTTATTTAGTGGTTTTCGACAAGACGCAGTTTAATAACATCCAAAATCTTGCTTATCCTGTGTTTTTAACCTCTGACTACAGAATTTGTCTTTGGCGATCTCCCTTCGGCGAAGCCTCATTACCAACTACCAGGAGCGGGGTCGTTGGCGAGACTTACTTGTCTAACTCCTTGAGCTAGATTAAGCGCAATCACATACAGTGATTAGGCAGCAAGTGCGTATGAATTGTTGTCAGTTATGACTGATACCCCGAGATTTAAGAGCGAGAATACCAAGCGCTCTGCATGCTTACAAATTGCTTCTTCTTGCTGTCAAATCCAAGGTCGGGCCCTAAATAATAGCAATGAATTGCAATGCAAAATTAGTCTATTTGAAACGCGATTGCAAGGAACTTGCAACTTATCTTCGCAAACCCATTTTCAACTCCATGACGAAAATTAAAATCGGTATTATTCAAGAGCGGAAATCACCACCCGATTTCAGAGTGCCATTGACCCCAGCGCAATGCAAGCAAGTCATGGAACATTTTCCGCAAATTGAAATAACCGTGGAATCAAGCCCGCACCGTTGCTTTGCAGATTCAGATTATATTCAACATGGAATTACAGTTTCAGAAAATGTATCTGATTGCGAATTTTTATTCGGGGTGAAGGAAGTGCCTGCAGATGCATTAATTCCAATTAAAAAATATTTCTTCTTTTCACATACGCTGAAGAAACAACCCTACAACGCAAAGCTTCTTGCTAGCATTCTCGAAAAGAAAATTTCATTGATCGATTACGAAGCGCTTAAAGGGGCCGACGGAAAACGAATCATCGGTTTCGGCAGGTACGCGGGAATAGTTGGTGTGTATGAAGGGGTAAGAACTTTCGGATTGAAACACAACCGCTTCAACATTCCTTCTCCAATCACTTTAAGCGGAAGGGAAGAGTTCGATGCCATTTTGAAAAGTGCCGATCTTACAAATGTCCGAGCGGTTCTTACAGGTTGGGGTAGAGTAGGTAATGGCGCCCAAGAAATGATGGAGCTTCTTAACCTAAAAAGAGTTTCTCCTGAAGAGTTCCTTCAGAACCCAAATGATAATGGTGTATACACGCATATAGACACCCCAGAGATGTACAAGCGTATCGACGGTACTCCTTTCAACAAATCAGATTTCTACGCAAATCCGAATTTGTATACTAGCGCTCTTGGCGAATACGTGATGCACGCAGACATCTACTTTGCCTGTCACTTATGGAACGCGAAGAATCCAATATTACTCGACCAGCCTTTCTTCCAACTAAACACGCGATGCAAAGTAGTCGCCGATATTTCATGCGATTTGAACGGTCCCATTGCCTGCACCATAAAAGCTAGCAAAGTGAGCGATTCTATTTTCGGCTATAATCCTGCAACAGGAAGTGAAATTGATTTTCGAAATGAAAATGCCGTGGCGGTGATGTCCATCGACAACCTTCCATGTGAACTTCCAAAAGACGCAAGCGAAGATTTCGGAAATGAAATCATGAAAAGCATTTTGCCCGCTTTGCTGAATAACGATGCTGATGGAATTTTGTGGAAAGGAACTGAAACGACTCTTGAAGGAACGTTAACTCCTCACTTCGAATACCTCGCGGACTACGTGGCTACTGCGCGCTAAATGTGAATGAGATGGTTCCCGATTGTGCCTTACTTGAAGATCCACTAAACAGCCAACGCTGGGCATAAGCCACAGATTCAGATGACAAACATGCATCTTTCGACGATCGTGCTTCGTCCATCTTCGCACTCACTACTTTTCCCCATTCATCAACGGTAATCTTTATTACAACCGTCCCTGCACCTTTGCATTTGTAGGTGGGCTTCGGTGCCTGCTTAATACTTCTTCCACTTAACGTAAATGTTGCAGTAACTGGCCCCGAATAACTGGTATTTCCTCCTTGCTCAGTTGTTTTGTTGTTATTGTTGGAAGTGGAACGGTCAGGGCTAGTTGCAGCACCAGCAGAATGATCGGCATGATTGGTCATAAGCTGATCACGCATTTGCTTTTCATAGCTCGCCGCACTCTGCGCACCTTGAGCCCCCGCATTGCCTGTTCGATTTTCATCCCCAGTATAATTCACTTCCTCGTTCACACGAGCAGATTCGGTAGAGGCAATAAGGTTTCGAACGGCTTCACTCATCATTGAATTTCCGTCATCATCGTTTCCGCTTTTTTCTGCCGGAGCTTCTTCCAACTCAACCTCCATCTCTTGAACCACAGGAACAATGGGCTTTACAATAAGTTTGTCTGGTGTGGAACTTATGAAATAACCAAACAACATAACAAAGGCATAGCCCAGCACGCCTATGATGATAGACGAGGTCCAGGTGTTCGATTGTTTGGGGTGAAGATTTATCATGTTTCTGCAACGAAAATAAGACTTTTATTATTTTCTCTTGCGTTAATTCATGGCTTCACTATATTTGATTCAAATTACAAGCAAAATGAAAAAATTAATCGCGTTTGCAGCCATGTCTATCTTCTTTGTTGGAGTAGCATCTGCGCAAGTGGAAAATACTTCTACAACTCCTGCGAAGAAAGCAGAATGCACGAAGTCTAAAGAGTGTTGCAGCAAATCTGCAGCGACTCAAAGCGCTGAAAAGAAAGAGTGTTCTGCTACGAAAGCAGAAGGTAAATCAGAATGTTGCAGCAAGAGCGCAGCAGCTGATGCTAAAAAAGGAAAGAACAAAGGGAAAGAGTGTTGCTCTAAAGATTCTGCTACGAAAGGTGAGCAGAAGGAGGGATGCAAAGAAGGAGAGAAGAAAGATTGCTGCAAAAAATCAGGAGAGAAATAATTTCTTAGTTATTGAATATTTCATAAACCTCGGCTAGTTCCGAGGTTTATTTTTGCAAATAAAATAAAGAACCGTGAAGAATTCATTCGATGTGATTATTGTTGGGGGAGGAATAGTAGGTGCAGCCACCATGTATAAAATACAAATGGCTTATCCGAATAAGAAGATATTATTGTTGGAGAAGGAAAGTGGACTTGCCGATCACCAAACAGGAAACAACAGCGGGGTTATTCACTCAGGTATTTATTACAAGCCCGGTTCAAAGAAAGCCATCAACTGCGTGAACGGAAGAAGAGAGCTTGTGGCTTTTGCTAAAGAGCACAACATTCAGCACGACGTCTGTGGAAAGCTGATCGTGGCAGTGGATGAATCAGAACTTCCTTTCCTCAATAAAATTGAGCAGCACGGTATTCAAAACGGTATTGAAGATGTACGCCGAGTAACTCCCGAGGAAATTCGACAAATAGAACCACACTGCACAGGAATAGATGGTCTATTCATTGGTTGCACGGGCATCATAGACTTTCGCGGCACAACAAATAAACTTGCGGAATTGTCATTGAAGGCAAACAACCTTTCTGAAGTTCACACTTCTGAAGAAGCATTGAAATTTGAGCATAAAGAAAATATCACCGTTGTCATAACGAATAAAGGTCAGTACGAAGCAGCGAATTTAATTGTATGTGGCGGACTGCAAGCCGATCGTTTGGCGCGAAAGGACGGAATTGATTTGAAAGAACAAGTCGTTGGTTTCCGAGGCGATTATTATGAGCTTACGGAAAAAGCAAAGCACAAAGTTAAAAATCTGATATACCCTGTTCCGAATCCAGATTTCCCATTCCTAGGAGTGCACTTCACACGCATGGTAGACGGGTCTGTGGAATGCGGACCCAATGCGGTATTCACGTTCAAGCGTGAAGGATACGGAAAAACGGATTTCAGTCTCCGAGATACTTGGGATGCGCTAACATACATGGGGACATGGAAGCTATTCTTTTCCAATATAAAATTTGGAATAGATGAGTATCGAAGAGCTTTCAGTAAAAGATTATTCTTAAAAACTCTTCAACGAATAATGCCAGGTTTAACCATGGAAGATCTTGAGCCAGGTAGGGCTGGGGTTCGTGCCTTGCTTTTGGGTGAAGACGGAGATACGCGTGACGACTTCAGAATAGAATATACAAAAAGGAGCATTCATGTGCTGAATGCCCCTTCTCCTGCGGCAACCGCATGTTTGGCTATTGGTGGAGATATTCTACAAATGGCCGAAGAACATTTTGGTTGGAAGAAATAACTTTTTCTATTCTGAAATAGCGCCGCTGCTCAAAGGCAAATCGCGACTTACTTTTCTGAACAAACCTTGCAATACTTTGCCAGGACCTACTTCAACAACTTCGCTGCATCCGTCTGCTATCATTGCATTCATGGTTTGCGTCCAACGCACAGGCGCGGTCAATTGTACAATCAAGTTCCTTTTAATTTCTTCCGGCTCTGAAACGGCTGAAGCTGTTACGTTCTGATAAACAGGACAAATAGGTGAATGAAAAGGAGTGGCCGCAATAGCTGCTTCCAATTCAACACGAGCAGGCTCCATAAGCGGACTGTGGAATGCACCCCCAACAGGAAGTTTCAAGGCACGCTTTGCACCAGCAGCAAGAAGCGCTTCGCAGGCTTTGTCAATAGCCTCGTTCTCTCCAGATATAACCAATTGCCCAGGGCAATTGTAATTAGCTGCTACAACTACTCCTGGAGTTTCAGCGCAAACTTTTTCAACTACATCATCTTCCAAATTTAAAATGGCAGCCATGGTTGAAGGATTCGCTTCGCAGGCTTTCTGCATGGCCATTGCGCGAGCATAAACCAATTTCAAGGCATCTGCAAATTCAAGAGTGCCATTGGCCACCAACGCACTGAATTCACCCAAGCTGTGTCCTGCCACCATTGCCGGTTGAAAAGAATCGCCTAAGGCTTTGGCAAGAGCAACACTGTGCAAGAAAATAGCCGGTTGCGTAATATTGGTTTGCTTCAATTCTTCTTCAGTTCCGTTGAACATGACATCGGTTAATCGGAATCCTAAAATGTCGTTTGCAGAATCCATTAACTCTTTGGCTACTGCAGAATTTTCATAAAGGTCTTTGCCCATGCCGGGAAATTGAGATCCTTGTCCAGGAAAAACGTATGCTTTCATTATTGTAGTAAATTTGATACGAAAGTAGGGAAATCCCATTCGTCCTAAATCGAAAAGCAGGGCAATTATACCCAAATTACTATGGATAAATCTTTATACACCTACCATAAAGTAAAAGTGATAGGCTTGCTTTCTTTGGCGTTTGTGTTGCTCTTTTTAGCCTATTTGTTTTCTGGGGCTTGGTTTGTTATGGTTTACGTTTTTCCCAATATTCCCTATGCTGAAGCTGTATCTGAAGTTGTGCAAGCAAGGGCTTTTTGGTTTTTCTTCATTATTCAGTTGTTCATATACGCCACTGTCGTATTCGTAATATTAAATACATTTTACAATGAACGTCGAATGACCCTCATGCAACAAGATTTCGTGAATAACGTAACGCATGAAATTAAAACACCGCTTTCCACCATGCTTATGGCAGCAGAGGTTTTGGTGGAAGAAAATATTCACACAAACCCATTCCGAAGAGATCAATACATTTCTATTATTCGAAATGAAGGAGAGCGGTTGAGAGAAGAACTCGACCGGGTATTGGATGTTGCGCGAATGACTAAAGTTGGAGTGCATTTGAACAAGGATGTTATTTCGACGAAAGAGTTTTTGCTGCTGACCATACAGCGAATGCAACTTCAGATTTCGAATTGCGGTGGAGATGTAATTGTGAATTGGGAGGCGGATTCAGATCAAATTCTTTTTGATAGAAAATCTTTAGAATTGATTTTCATAAATATTATCGACAATGCCTTGAAGTACAACATAAACGAGCCGCATATTGTTATTCAAGGTAAAGTTGTTGATGCGAATTTGATAATACAGATACAAGACAACGGAATAGGTATCAATGACCAATATCACAATGAACTCTTTCATAGATTTTTTCGCGTACCTTTGGGAGAGACCCATCACATCAAGGGTTTTGGGCTAGGATTGTACCTCGTAAAGCAGTTGATGGATGTTCACAATTCTGCTATCTTCGTAGCAAGCATAGAAAACGAGGGGACAACAGTAACACTTAAAATCCCCTTAGTCGAAAGTAAAAATGAGTAAAATTCTTTTGGTTGAAGACGATGAGAACTTGGGTTTTGTAATCCAAGACCAATTGACCGAATTAGGTCATGAAGTTATTCGTTGTAGATCGGCTAGAGAAGGATTACTTGCACTTGGAAAGGAAGTGATTGATATCTGCTTACTGGATGTTATGATGCCAGTGAGAAGTGGTTTTGATATGGCGGAAGACATTAAAAAGTTATTTCCATACGTGCCGTTTATTTTTCTCACAGCGAAACAACAATTGTCAGATCGTTTGAAAGGTCTGTCAATAGGTGCAGACGACTACATAACCAAGCCTTTCGTTATTCAAGAATTGAATCTTCGAATTCAAAACATTCTTCGCCGATCGTGTGTAACAGAAGAAAAACCCATTCAGGAATTATACACGATTGGAAATTATTCCTTCGACAACATCAATAACTACCTAATTTGGCCCAGCGGTATGCGTCAGCATTTGACCAACAAAGAGGCGAGTTTGCTTAAAGCGTTTTGTGAGGGAAAAGGGAATGTGATGACGCGTGAAAATCTTGCTAACTTGGTGTGGGGAGAAGAATCGTATTTCGTAGCTAGAACTATGGACGTGTACATAGCGAAACTTCGTAAATTGTTCTCAGAAGACAGTCGCATACAAATCATAAACTTACACGGAGTAGGATTTCAATTCGTTGTTGAAGAATAAGTCTTAATAATAGTTTATATGGAAAAAGATGATCGCATACGGAGGAAGTTCACTCCGCGCTCTTGGAACGAGTTAAAGTCGAACGACAGCTGGAGTATCTTCAAAATTCTCTCTGAATTTGTTGAAGGATACGAGCGCATGGCGGCTATTGGACCGTGTGTTTCTATTTTCGGTTCTGCCCGAACATTGCCCGATAACAAATACTATTCAATAGCAAAAGAAATTGCCTTCTTGCTTACCCAAAAGGGCTACGGTGTAATCACAGGCGGCGGCCCAGGTATCATGGAAGCCGGTAACATTGGAGCTAAAGACGGACAAGGTGCAAGCGTCGGGCTAAATATTAAACTTCCCTTCGAGCAATACCCGAACCCTTATATAGATTACGACAAGAGCATCAACTTTGATTATTTCTTCGTGCGAAAAGTTATGTTCGTGAAATACAGCCAAGGCTTCATAGTCATGCCAGGTGGGTTCGGAACCCTCGATGAGTTCTTCGAAGCGTTAACGCTTATTCAAACTTATAAGATTGGTCGCTTCCCAATTATTCTAGTTGGAAAATCATTCTGGGAAGGATTGGTCGATTGGATAAAAAAAGTAATTCTAGAAACAGAGAACAACATTAACGAAGAAGACATGATGCTTTTTTCTTTGGTAGATACAGCAGAAGAGGCCGTGGAAGAGATTGATAAATTCTATTCTCAATATTTGTTAAAACCAAACTTCTAATGTCTTCTTTTTTTCTAGCCATACTTTCTCCGTCGAAGCTCATGAACGAATCGTTTCAAGAGTTTGCTGGTGAGGCATCATCACCTCAATTTATTGATGAAACAGAAGCCCTGTGTTCTGAATTGAAAAAAGTGACTGTTGCAGAATGGAAACAGAAAATGAAGATCACAGATGAGCTCGCGTTAAATACTCAACAGCGTTTTCAAAACTGGAATAAAAAAGATTTACCGAAAGGTATTCCTGCTGCCATGCTCTTCAGCGGAGAAGCTTTCAAATCGCTCGATGCTAAATCATTTTCAAAGTTGAATTGGAAGCAAGCGCAATCTTCACTTCGAATACTTAGCGGGTTTTATGGCGTGTTGAAGCCAACAGATACCGTTCTTCCATATCGTTTAATGATGGGAACTCCTTACAAAACAAAAACAGGAAAAACGCTTTATTCCTATTGGAGCGATACAGTAACAAAAAATCTTGAAAGTGAAATTTCTCCAAATGGATATTTGTTGAACTTGGCTTCAGATGAGTATTTCAAACTCATTGATTCGAAAAACTTCCAACGGAAAATTCTTCATTTTAAGTTCTTTCAAACGAAAGGAAAAGAATTGAAAACCATTCCAACTTTTTCGAAACAGGCTAGAGGAAGCATGGCTAGATTCGTAATTGAATCGAAAGCTAAGTCTATTGCTGATCTTCAGAAATTCAGTGAGGATGGATATTCCATCAATGAAAAATTAAGCGACGCGAATACGTTAGTGTTCGTGCGTTAATCAGAACAATCCGTTCAATTGCGCTTCAATGCCGCTAATGATTATACCTAGGTCTTCAGGATTCTCATGGAAGCGATTGTTGTCAATGTCAATAATTAACAACTTGCCCTTTGTGTATGTCGTAGCCCAAGCCTCGTAACGTTCATTCAAACGTGTTAAATAATCTAAGCGAATGGCTTCCTCATATTCACGTCCGCGTTTTTGAATGTTTGTTACCAACGATGGAACTGAAGCACGCAAATAGATAAGCAAGTCTGGAGGAGTAATGAATTCATCCATTACACCAAATAAATCTGAATAGTTTTCGAAATCACGCGTGGTCATTAAACCCATCGCATGCAAGTTCGGAGCGAAGATGTAAGCATCTTCATAAATGGTGCGGTCCTGCACAATTTTCTTCGACTTCTTTTTAATGTCAATCAGTTGTCTAAAACGACTTCTTAAGAAAAACACTTGCAAGTTGAAAGACCAACGTTGCATGTCTTTGTAGAAATCACTTAGATAAGGATTGTTATCTACTTCTTCAAAATGAGCGGTGTATTTGTAGTGCTTAGCAATCAAAGTTGTAAGCGTAGTCTTTCCTGAACCGATGTTTCCGGCAATAGCTATATGCATAATTCGTTTAGGTAATAATCAGGTTCGAAAGTAGAGAAAATTTATGGATTTTCGAAGCCTTATTTCTCTAAGTTTTCAAGAACTGACATTTTTCGCATTTCGCCCGTTTCTCGCAGAATGTAGAACAATTCGCCTTCGCAAATAAGCCACGTGTTTTTGTCGTTCAATTCGTTCATTTGGAAATAACTCAATACGCGTGGAGCAGCTTCGTTGTTTTTCCATTCATACAACGTGTTTTCCATTCGGAAATAGATGCCGTCATTCCAACGATAGACGGGGTCTTTGGTTGAAAAAGTTTGAGTCTGGAATTCCAAATTTCCAAAAATTGAAAACAACAAAATTCCTTTCTCTGCATCGACCAAATACACGCGCTGACCACTTTCAATAATCTGTTTTGGTTGAAGCGTAGTCTTCAAGAGATAGGAAAGATTCGCAGATTCACTAAGCACTTCGAATTGTCTATTCGTGCGAAATAATGTGCTCGAATTAGCATCCCACATCCAAAAAGCATCGCCCTTCGATCCGGCTACGCAGGTAATTTGTCCTTGAAAACGTTCATTCAAAAAAACGGGGTCTTCCAAAACAGTCAGTGCATTGTCGAAGAAAACCAACGATCCCTGATCTTCAAAAAAGAGAAACGGAACCATTGGATTCGTCAAGTCTAACAGCGCAGAAGTTCCGTATTGCAAAGTACTCAGCCTGAAATCTATGTTGAAGTTGGAACTGTGTTTCGTTATGTGATCGTTGCATACGTCGTAGGTGTTGCCCAGCGCATCGCATTGCACGCGGTGTTGCGCTTGTAGTTGGAATACAAGCGACAACAATACTCCCAGGAGTATGCCTAATGGTTTAACGAAAGAAGTTCTTCTAACCATGTTCTATCTGTTGCTAATCGTGGAATTTTATGCTGCCCGCCTAATTTGTTGCGTTGCTTTAACCAGGTGTAAAATACGTCTTTCTTTCCACGATGCACAATCGGAAATCCTAAATTCAAATTTGTGTTTCGCTTTGCGTCGTAATCCGAATTTTCATCGCGTAAATTTTCATCCAACAAAAAGCAAAAACGATCAAAGTCGAAATGATTGTTTTCAAATTCAATGAACCACTCATGTGCAGCCGTTTCATTTTCCTTCGGGAAGGAAGGGGCTACGGTAAACTCAACCACGTGAATGTTCATGTGTGTGCAGGTCTTGCGCAATGCGGCTTCCGCATTTTCTACCATGAGTTCTTCCCCAGTAAGATTAATGAATTGTTTCGTTCTTCCAACTATTCGAAATCGGAAAGGGTAGAGGTGCGTAAATCGAATGGTGTCGCCAATGAGGTATCTCCAAAGCCCCGTGTTGGTGGTAATAACGAGTGCATAGATTTTATTCAATTCAACTTCCTCCAGACTCAATGCTTTGGGGTGTTCTTTTTCCAATTCATCCAAAGGAATGAATTCATAATACACGCCGTAGTCGAGCATCAAAAGCATTTCGTTTGAATTCAATTGATCTTGAATGCCAAAAAATCCTTCACTTGCATTGTAGGTTTCAAAATAGTCTGTTGTTCCATTTGGAAGTATCGCATTGAACTGCTCGCGATACGGCTCGAAGCTAATTCCTCCGTGCATATACATCTGAAGATTCGGCCAAACCTCGTGAATGTGATTGGCCTTTTTCAATTCGAGAATGCGACGCAACAGAAGTAAGGTCCAACTGGGTACGCCAGAAAGAACACGTACATCTTCATTCATGGTGTTCAACGCCATCGCATCAAGCTTTTCTTCCCAATTGTCCATGAGTGAGATCTCGCGTTGCGGAACACGTTTCATTTCCACCCAGAACGGTAAATTCGAAATAATAATTCCACTTAAATCGCCTATGGTATTTTCCTCTTCTTCACTCATCTTCGTACTTCCGCCAACGATCAATGTCTTTCCAGAAAAGAGATCGGCATTTTCACGAAGTTGATAGAAGATTGCAAGCAAATCTTTTCCGCCTTTGTAGTGTCCTTCCTCCAAATTTTCATTCGAGATGGGAATGAATTTGCTTCGGCTATTCGTGGTGCCCGAGCTCTTTGCGAACCATTTAGTCTTCCCCGGCCACAGCACGTTTCCTTCCCCCTGAATCATTTTTTCTATATATGGAAAATGATCTTCGTAAGAACGTATAGGAATGTTTTTGCGGAAGTCTTGCAGCGTGTGAATGTTTTCGAAGTTATGCTCCTTTCCGAAAGTGGTAAGCGCAGCTTCATCGATTAACTTCTGGCGAATTTCTTCTTGCACTTCAATAGGGTACTGTTTGAAGAGCTCCATCTGATGAAGCCTTTTTTTTATTACCCAACCGAATACTGTATTGCCTGCCATATAGAAATTAAAACGCCCTCTAAGATAATCCTAGAGGGCGCTCCAATAAAAAGATTATTTTTATCGAATCAAATTCAAATGGCCTTGAATTTCATAACGCTCACCGGTTGATTTCGAAACAACAACAGCAGCCCAATTGTAAACACCTTCTGGACAATAATATGATCCGTTGTAGGTATTACCTGTCCAAGCAGTAGTTGGATTTGAAGCGCTGAAAACGATATCTCCCCAACGGTTGAAAACATCAAGCTTGAATTTGGTTTCATCAATGTCGCTTCCCACCATCATCACCACGTCGTTCAATCCGTCGTTATTCGGAGTGAAGGTATTCGGAATGTAATATTGAAAAATGTTACGAATGATTATTTCGCCTTCAACGAAATCAGCGCATCCGTTCGCATCTGTAACAGATAAGCGAACCGGATATTCACCCCCTGTTCCTTGCGGGAAAGTGAAGGTTGGATTCTCAGCAGATGAAGTTCCGAGTGGCTCGCCGAAGTTGAAAATCCAGTCGTAAGTAACGATATTTCCTAAAGACTGATTGGTGAAATTAATGACAGTGTTGTTCGCATCTGTTGGCTGCGGATCA
Organism: Flavobacteriales bacterium; assembly: GCA_044371675.1. Taxonomy (GTDB): domain Bacteria; phylum Bacteroidota; class Bacteroidia; order Flavobacteriales_D; family Sanyastnellaceae; genus CAIZGX01. The sequence continues at coordinate 18,677 of JBILTF010000019.1, read as the reverse complement.
GCAATGTATCCGGCCACAGGCGGGTCGAATGAAGTTAAAAAGTTCGATGCAGTTGTGCTGTAGGTGCAACCAATGTTCGTTACTACAGAAAGCGTAACATCGTATGTTCCAGGAGCTACGAAATTTAAATCTAACTGGTTCTGATTTATTACATTCTGACCATTACTAATACTCCATGACATATTTTGGTAAGCACTTGGGTCAGTTGTGTTGATTAAAGTTAATGTCTCTGGCCAACATTTAGAAGGGTCAGGAGAAGTGAAGCTAACTGCTACATCAGAAGCAACAGCTACGTTGAAGCATTGAGTTATTGAGTATCCGCAATCGTCTAACACAGTTAAACAAGCTTGGCCGCTAACAGTTGGGTTAATTAAAGCATCAGATGTGTTCGCCACAACGCTACCGTTGTATGTCCACTCATAGGTGAAAGGTGCTTGTCCAGATGCTTGCGTCAACTGATTTAAATTCAAATCACCCATGTAACAAATCGCAGTATCGTTCGCAATAGTCATGATTGTTGGCCCAGCAAACGCAATATCCAAAGTAGAGAACAAAGAACATGTTCCAAGTGTAACGGTATAGGTGTAGTTTCCAGAAGGCATGGTCAACGGATCGAAAATGCCCAACGGCACCGTTGCATTGCTCGGGTTCGTCCATACACCGGTGCTTACAGGTGTGCCTCCAAGAAGCGGTAACATTTGGAAGGCTAGGTCGGTAGAACAAATGTTAATTGAGTTGTCTATTCCAGGATCTCCAACAGGGTCAATGCTCACGATAGCTTGGTCCGTGCTTGCGCAATCAGGGTGACCTACCGGATATCCAGCCAGCGTAAAAGTTGTTTGTTGAGTCAGGGAATTCACGGTCGGTTGTGGAATATTTGGATTGTTCAAATTTGCAGCAGGTGTCCACTCCCACGTATACTGCGGACCTCCGTTAGTACAATTCACGTCGTAGGTCCAAGGCTGGTATGAACCACTTGAACAAGCAATTGATATATCGGCAGTGAATGTAACTGTAATACAACCTGTTGGATTTGTGGCAGTCCAAGATTGTCCTGTTGCATCTCCGGTGTTCCAATTTCCAATTTGCGGGGAGGTAGCATCGGGGCCATCGTAGACATTGAATGTTTCAAATAAGTTTTCCATTTGTCCCGATATAAAATCAAAGGTCATAAAGGAGACATCATCGTTTTGCACGTCAGGGCAAAAGGTCCAAGTGAAATTCTCGCCATTGGTGTAGCAATAATCAAAGACGCCCCCATCTTGCGCGCAACTCGGCGTTGGTGTGCCTTGAAATCCACCTTGAAGGGTTAAGTCTCCGCAAGAATAAATTTGATCAGGACCAGCAGTGATTGTTAACGGTTCAGTAAATGTAATTTGAATGGTAGAGTCGAAAGAACAACCGAAGTTATTTACAACGTGGTAGGTGTAGTCGTACGTTCCAGGTGCAGGAGGCGAAATGGTTACAATGTCTTCATCTGCATCAAAATCCACAATATTTGGCCCGGTCCAATATGATGAATCCGCATTTTCTCCAATTGAAGGAGTAAATGTTGTCACACCTGGAAACAAGGCTGGATTGAGGTTAAGTCCCCACTCAAAAATATAACCGTTATCAAATCCTATATTATCCGTTACTGTAAATGTCCATGCTCCGTTTAATGGGCAGCCAACAAGATCGCAAAGATTACCAGCTGCTTCATAAGTACCCGGAGTTAAGGCATCTCCTGTAGAAGGAGAAGTTACAGGTGTAGTTAGTCCGTTATTTACAGCCTCTCCCCAAGTACCATTGGTGGATGTTGGTGACCAAAGATAATCCCAACCTATACCAGGATCGGTTGAAGTTTCGTCATCAAAGGCTTGACCTAAGAATGTTGCGCCGCCGCCATTTGTTTGAAAGTCAACAAGGGTAACCGTCGTTCCATCTGGACAAGCGATTGTAATGCCAAGATCAGGCATCCAACTGTGCTCCATGTTTACCATAATATTGTACAAATCAGAACAATCGGTTAATGTAGCACCTGCGTCGAAGAAATCGAAATTCAAAGTTGATGAATAGGAGAATCCAGCGCCATCGGCCAAATAAGTAGAACCTGAAACAACTTGAGGAGGAAGGGCGGTCCATTGCGTGCTTTGGGCAGAACCAGTTAAGGTTACCAATTCACCAAAACAGGTACTTTGAGTTATGTTGTTTAATTCAGGAAATGTGGGGGCTGTTGAAACCAATACTTGTAACGGTGTGGTATTTAAACTTGTACAGCCATTGTCATCTTCTACCGCTAGCGTCACAATATATTCGCCAGGTTCATTGAAGGTATGAGACGTTGATTGAACAGAAAGGTTGTTAATCGTACCATCATCGAAATTCCAAATATATTGAGCAAGTACATATCCGGGTGCAGCAAAGGATCCAATTCCATTAAATTCAACTGATGAACCAACACAGATGGCAATGGTTTGTTCTGGACCGATAGGCAGTGGATTCGCAATGACAGAATTTTGGGTAGGAGGAGCGCATGGGGTGGTGCAAGAGATTGCAGCTTCAAATCCGGGCGATGTGGTATTCGCACTGCCATTATCCGAGAAAACAAGAGTCAAACATCCAGAAGGATTGTTTACAGTTCCCGTTACTTGAAGACCCTGCAAAGCGTTACCTGTATAATCTCCTAACGAAGGTGACGAAGTATCTGGGCCGTCAAAAATAGAAAGATAATCACTGTTGTTTCCATTCGGAGAAGTTTGCAATGCGAATGCAGAAAAATTTATTTGAACTACATCGTCCGGTGCATCAGGACAAATGGTCAGGGTGTAATTAGTATTGGTGTATGGTCCACCTAATCCATCATCGGATAGTATTCCCCCACATGCATTAAGAGTGCCGTTATATATAGGAGTAATTTGAGAATAAGCAAAAAAAGAGCTTAAGCCGAAAACTAGTATGATTAAGAATTTATTCATTCTTGAAATTGATTTAGTTCAAAGACATCTTTACCCAACAAATGGTTGCATGCAGTTGTCTTAACATGAGGTGACGCGAATTTAAGAAAAAAAGCACGCGGTCGTCAAGAATAAATACAAACAAAAGGGCCTTCGAAAAGGCCCTTGAGTTTTAGGTATATGAGGTTTTGGTTAAGGTACAATTGTAAGTGTTCCACTGTAGTAGCGCGCGTCGTTTCCTTCTTCACCATATATTAAGACGATCCAAGGGTATTGATGACCTGCAGAGGCTTTTTTTCCGGCCTTCCCTTCACCTTTCCAAACTTTCGTTTTAGTTGTTGTTTCGAAGATAATGTTTTCGCCGTCGTAAATTGAAAGTTTGAATCTGTTTGCACCTTTTTTCAAAGCCTCTGGCATGAAAGCAATATTTTGCTCGCTCATTCTCAATTCAGCCCCGAGATTGAAGTCGGCATTCACCTGAATAATTTTAACTTGCTCGTCCTTACAACCAAAGGTGTTTTGAACTTCAAGAATCACAGATTGCTTTCCTTTTGAATTATAAATAACACTTGGAGAAACTTCATTGGATGTTCGGTTTCCTGAGAATTTCCAGACGAAACTGTTGGCATTCACACTCGTGTTGACAAATTTCGCGGTCGGTTCTCCTACCGGATTATTCGTGTAAGACCACTCGAAATCAGCTTCAGGCTTGGGATTGATGGTAATCAAATCGCGCATCGCAATCGTAGAAATCTGTCCGTCATTCGGATTGGTTACAGATAAAGAGACGTCGAACGTTCCAGATTTTTTATAGATATGGAAAGGATTCTCTTGATTCGAGAAGCTGCCATCTCCGAAGTTCCACAAATAACTTCCGTTCTTAGGACTGTTTTTGGCAGTGAAGTGAACATCTGTTCCTGCGCAAGCTATGCGCAGGCTAGGTTCAATGGCCAAAGATCTGTTTTTGTCGTTACTATCTGCAGACGCAGGAAGTACAGCTTCCTCTGAAGAATCTTGAGCAACAGAGGCATTAGAAGGTGTTGAGCGGCTATCCTCCGAATTCCCAGAGGCATTCATTACATCTTTCTTGAATCCCGAAATAATTTCAGTTAATCCTTCATTATCATCATGACTATTATCTTCGTTTGAATTTGGAATTGAAACGGTGTTTGAAACATCAGGTGAATTCGGAGTAGCAGAAGTAGTGACATTGTTATCACTCGTAACAATAAGGTATCCAGATACTCCAACAATGGCAGTGATAGCAGCAACACCCCCCCAAAGAGCTAAACCGCTTAATAGACGTTTGCGAAGCAGACGTCTGCTTATTTGCGTAAACTCTGAAGAACTGTAAGGCAACTCATAATTCTTGTAGGCTTCTTGAATTCCTTGTTCAAATTTATCCAACGGATTACGATTCATACGACTCGTTAATTTTATTTTTTATTAATATCTTTTTCATGTTCTTCTTGGCTTTCGAATAGTTACTTTTTGAAGTGCCTAAACTAATGCCTAGTTTCTCACTAATTTCTTGGTGAGAAAAGTTTTCGAAGACATACAAGTTGAAAACTGTACGATAGACAGGTGTCAATTGTTGCATGGCTTCAACGATGTGGTGAGGTTGAAAGTCGTAAATGTCAGGCTCCTGCTCATCGTCCTCTTCTGCACTCTCTTCAACATAGTACTTCGAGTTTTCTAGGTCTAAGACTACCGTGTGCTTCTTTTTCCGGTATTGATCAATAGATAAGTTTACCATTATCCTTCTAATCCATCCTTCTAAAGATCCGTTTCCTTCAAATTTTTCCAAACTGGAAAATACTTTAATGAATCCGTCTTGCACCATGTCTTTTGCCTCGTCAGTAGAGCTTGAATAACGCAAGCACACTGCTTTCATTTTCCCGAAATACATCTTATAAATAGCATTTTGGCTTCGGCTGTCTCCTTTAAGGCAGCCGTCAATCAGTTCTTGTTGAGAGGGTTCTGTTGACACCAATAATTTGTGTTAAGACGATATTAATTTGAAGGGTTGCCTTGGGCGCGCTTCTTCAAATGTAATTCTTTCTTCTCTTCGAATCGTCTGTTTTTGAATGGACTCGACTAATTTTGCAGAATGAAACGCGTTGTGGTTGGTTTGTCGGGCGGAGTAGACTCTGCCGTTACAGCCCATTTGCTCATTGAGCAAGGGTATGATGTAATTGCGGTGTTTATGCGGAATTGGCACGACGAATCGGTTGTCATTAATAATGAGTGCCCCTGGATTACAGACTCCAACGATGCCATGCTAGTAGCGGAGCACCTCGGAATTCCTTTTCATGTTTTAGATCTTAGCGTTGAATACCGCGAACGAATAGTGGAATACATGTTCCGTGAATATGAATTGGGAAGAACCCCGAATCCAGATGTTCTTTGTAACCGAGAAATAAAATTCGATGTGTTTTTGAAAGCTGCACAACAGTTGAAAGCAGACTTCGTAGCAACCGGACATTATGTGCGTAAGTCAGAAACAATAGTTAACGGCATTGCACAATATCATTTGCTTTCAGGGACAGACGGAAACAAGGACCAAAGTTATTTCTTGTGTCAGTTGAATCAAGCGCAATTGAGCAAAGCGCTTTTTCCCATTGGTGAATTAACCAAGCCGGAAGTGCGGGTCATTGCAGCCGAACTTCAATTGCCAAATGCAGACAAGAAAGATTCCCAAGGATTGTGTTTCATTGGGAAGGTGAAGCTTCCTATTTTCCTTCAACAACAATTGGTTCCGAAAAAAGGAAGAGTGCTTCGTATCAAAGACGACTTCCTTCCACAATTGAATGAATTGGTGGAAGACAAATCTGAAGACCCGCAAGAGCTTTCAAGAGCGCAAGTTTTTTCCCCCGACATGTGCGACGATGTTGGAGAGCACAACGGAGCGCATTATTATACAGTAGGGCAGAGAAGAGGATTGGGAGTAGGTGGACAAGCCATTCCTTTATTTGTAGTGTCTATTAATGTGGAAAAAAACCTAGTCTATTCCGCTCAAGGAGAATTGCATCCGGCCTTGGCCCGCAGAGGTTTGTCCATTCGAAACGAAGAAGCCCATTGGATTCAAGAAAATTTGAAACCAGTGCAAGGACAAGTATTAGAAGTGGACTGCCGCATACGTTATCGACAACCTTTATTCAAAGCGAATGTTTCGGTTGGAAGTGAATTCACCTATGTTATCTTTCACGAAACCCAATACGGCGTGGCGAAAGGACAGTTTGCTGCTTTTTACATTGGTGAAGAATTAATAGGCAGTGGGGCCATTTTCGAATAGGTCTTTTTCCACAATTCCAACAGTAAGTAACTTTTTTCACGAATTAAGTGTCTGTTTTACAGCGAGTCAATATAAATTCGCTATACTAACCTTATACAATGAAACAAACTTTACGTTTATTTTTAGTTGCCCTTCTATTCGCTTCAAGTTTCGCATCAAAGGCACAAGTAGATACCACTTGTACGCAAGTTTCGTACACGCTGACCCCCGGATTTTATCCAAATGAAATGAGCTATACGGTAGTCAATACTACCACAGGAACTGTTGTTGCAAACGGAACAGGTTCAACCTTGAGCGGTGTTTGGTGTCTGCCAGTAGGGTGTTATGGTGTGAATATGTTCGATTCATTCGGAGACGGATGGGACGGTGGTTCATTGAATGTTTTTGTTATGGGCGAGAGCTCTTACAGTGGAACAGTTGCAACAGGAAGCGAAGCTCAGTTCATGTTTGGAGTTGGAGTAGGAAATTGTGGAACGCCAGATGTTGAAGGGTGTATGGATGTAGCGGCTTCCAACTACAGCCCTCTAGCGAACGTTAACATGGGCTGTTTGTATGAAGGTTGCACTGATGCATCGGCTACCAACTTCAGCCCAGGTGCGAATGTTGACAACGGTTCTTGTTTCTATTGCAACGGAATTGGAAACTTGATCGCTAATCTTTATATCTGTACATTTTCAAACGGAAATCAAGTTGCCCTTGACATCTTGAATTCTGCAGGAGATACCGTCTGGTCTTCTCCGCTCTTTACCGATGTTGCCGTTTACTACACGAATGTTTGTTTGCAAGCGGGAGAATGTTATACAGCGGTAATGTCTAACAGCGCTGGATTACCAGGGTGGTATGACGGTTACTTCTGGATCAACAACGGCCAAGGACAAGTCATTAACGTGGGCTTAGCAAATAACTTGGTTACCCAATCGTTAATCTTCAGTGCAGACGTTACGTGTGCAGAGATTTTCGGTTGTACAAATCCACTGGCTACGAACTACAATGCAGATGCAACTATCGATGACGAGTCATGTATTCTATTACCTGGGTGCACAGATCCGGTCGCTTTGAACTACAACCCTGCTGCTGTTGTAGACGACGGAACTTGCTTTACAGGTTGCGAATCGGGAAACATAGTAGTTGTGTCTTATACCCCAGGAAGTAATGTAAGTGACGTTTTTTACTCAATTAATGATGAACTTGGTAGTTCTGTTATATATACCTCCTTTTTTGAACCTGCTGTAAATAACACTTCTTACGGATGTCTTCCAGACGATTGTTACACCTTAATTTTGTATGACTGGAACGGTGAGGCATGGGACAGCACGATCACTTCTGGAGTCACCATCTCTGTGAACGGGTCGGATTTATTAACTGAAAATCTCGATTCTGAATTTTCTGAATCATTGTTTTTTGGAATCAACTCTGAATGCACGCTTGATACCATTCCTTGTTCAACGACAATTGAACTGGTTCCCGATTCATTGGTTGAAATGGAAAATTCGGTAATGATCTACTGGAATGAAGATTTGTCTGCGATTAGCTCTTTGACTTGGGATTTCTTAAATGGTGTGACTTCTAACGAGTTTTACCCAACATATTTCTACGATACATACGGCACCTACACAGTTTGCTTAATTGTTTACTACAATGATGGTTGCGTTTCTGAAAGCTGTTTGACATTCACGATGGATGCAAATGGAGTGTCTGGTCCAGGTGGCGCACAAATGAACGGTTTCTGGTTGAACACAACAGGAACATATCCGAGCTCAGTGGCTGAATTGAATTCAACTCAAACTTCGGTAAGTATGTTCCCGAATCCAACTTCAAGAAGTGTTGCCGTGAAAGCTTCAATGTTGAATGCCAGTGAAAACACAATCATTCGTATTTATTCAATCGACGGAAAAGAGGTGTTCGCCAACAACTTCGGCAATGGAACGACGAACAGTACCTTCCAATTGAATGTTTCGGAATTGAGAAACGGATATTATTTCTTGTCACTTCAAAATGGTAATCAAATCCAACGCATTCCATTCGTAAAGGAATAAGTTAAATTCTCAAACGAAGAAAAGAACCATCCAACAGTAAGCAACTTTTTTCATGAATCAAGTGTCTGTTTTACAGCGAGTCAACATATATTCGCTATACTAACCTTATACAATGAAACAAACTTTACGTTTATTATTTATTGCCCTTTTATTCGCTACAGGATTCTCAGCGAAGGCACAAATAGACACAATTGCTTGTACGCAAGTTTCGTACACAGTTACCCCAGGATTTTATCCGAATGAAATGAGCTATACCGTAGTAAACACCTCTACAGGTTCAGTTGTTGCAACTGGAACAGGTTCAACACCAGGTGGAGTATGGTGTCTGCCAGTTGGATGTTATGGAGTGAATATGTTCGACTCTTTCGGAGACGGATGGAACGGTGGTTCATTGAATGTTTTTGTTATGGGTGAAAGCTCATACACAGGAACATTTGCAACCGGAAACCAAGGACAATTCATGTTTGGAGTGGGCGTTGCGAATTGCGGAACTGCATCCGTGCAAGGATGTATGGATCCTTCTGCTTCTAACTACAACCCAATCGCGAATGTAAATATCGGTTGCTTGTATGAAGGTTGCACCGATCCTGCTGCGACTAACTACAATGCAAACGCCAACGTAGACGACAGCACATGCACTTATTGCAACGGTGTTGGAAGTGTGAATGCTTCACTTTATATCTGCACGTTTTCAAATGGAAATGAAGTTACCCTTAACCTATTGAACTCAGATGGAGATACCGTTTGGACTTCTCCGTCATTGGGCAATATTGCCATTTACAATACGAACGTATGTTTGCAAGCTGGCGAATGCTACACTGCTGTAATGTCGAACAACGCTGGTCTTCCAAGCTGGTATAACGGTTACTTCTGGATCAACAACGGTCAAGGACAAGTGATTCACACGGGACTTGCTGAAAACCTTGTTACACAATCGGTGAACTTTAGCATCGATGGAACATGCGGAGATGTTTTCGGATGTACAAACCCATTGGCTACAAATTACAACCCAGCGGCAACCATCGAAGACGGTTCTTGCATCTTAGTATACGGTTGCACAGATTCTACAGCTTTGAATTATAATGTATTGGCTGTCGTAGATGACGGATCATGTTTCACAGGTTGCGCAGACGGTAATGCTACAGTTGTATCTTTCAATCCGGGTATGTTCGCTAGTGAATCTTTCTACACCATTACTGATGCAAACGGAACTACTGTAATGCAGAGTAACGTGAATACACCCAATACGGAAAATATGGCCTACGGATGTTTAGCAAATGGATGCTACTCTTTAAACATGTACGATTCGTTCGGTGATGGTTGGGATGGCGGAAATCCTTATGGAATTGTCATTAATGTAAATGGAAGCAACGTTGTCACGACCGACCTTTTAGACGGAAATTATGCTTCTCAAATTTTCGGAATTAACAGCGAATGCACGATCGACAGTGTTTCTTGCAGCACCACCATTGAATTAATGCCAGATTCTATGGTCACTATGGAAAACGCTGTAATGATTTTCTGGAACGAAGATCCAAGCACCATTAGCAGTGTGTTGTGGGATTTCGGAAACGGAATGACTTCAAACGAGCTTTATCCGACTTACTTCTACGATTCAATCGGAACATACACAGTTTGTTTAACTGTTTATTATTTCGACGGTTGCTCAGCTTCAAGTTGTGTAACCTTCACCATGGATGCCAACGGAGTGTCTGGTCCAGGTGGCGCGCAAATGAACGGATTCTGGTTGAATACAACCGGAACAATACCGAATTCAGTGAATGAGTTAGCTTCAAACGTTACTTCAGTGAACATGTTCCCAAATCCAACTGCAGGAAATGTTGCAGTGAAGGCTTCACAATTGAATCCAAGTGAAAACACAATCATTCGCATCTATTCAATAGACGGAAAAGAAGTATTCGCAAACAACTTCGGTAGCGGAGCGGTTAACAATACCTTCCAATTGAATGTTGCTGAATTGAGCAACGGATATTATTTCTTATCGCTTCAAAACGGTAATCAAATTCAACGCGTTCCTTTCGTAAAAGAATAGGTTGATTATTCATTTACGAAGAAAAGAGCTGTCCAAGAGGGCAGCTCTTTTTTTTTCTTTGGGCTGAAGTGAAATCAGATGTTCCTAAATTACCTTCGCTTAAATTCTTCAACATGAAAAATATTTTTCTTTCACTGGTTGTTATCTCAGTCGTGGCTGCTGTTTTATTCAGTTGCGATAAATATCAAAAAGGATATGACTGCACGGGAAATATTCCAACATACAACTACGACATTAAACCCATCTACGATGCCAATTGCGCTACCGCGGGTTGTCACATCTCGCAATATCATTCGTCGGGAATAGACTTAAGTACCTATTCAGGTGCCGCTTCGGCAGACAATGATGCCATTTTGGGATCTGTCGAGCACGATGCAGGTTACAGCGCCATGCCGAAGAATGCGAGTAAATTAACGGATACTCAAATCAAGAAGATTTTCTGCTGGATGAGGAACAACAAGCCATTGTAGGCCTTGTAATTACCGAAACGGTTCATAAGTGCGTATCTTTGCCGCATGAGTTATACTATTGTTATTGTAGGTAGACCGAATGTAGGGAAGTCATCGTTATTTAATCGTCTTACTGAAACATCAGATGCTATTGTAGAACCAACGGCAGGTGTTACCCGTGATCGTAAATACGGAACGGGTCAATGGGGTGGAAAAGAATTCATTGTTGTAGATACCGGAGGAGTAGTTACGAACAGCGACGACGCGTTCGAACAAGATATCAATAGCCAGGTTCGTTTGGCCATTGCTGAAGCAGATCGTATTCTATTTATGGTAGATGCGAAGGAAGGAATGACAGAGTGGGACGAAGAAATTGCAGATATGCTTCGTCGCTCAAACAAACCAATTCTCTTGGTTTGTAATAAAGTAGACACATCAGACAAAGAAATATTAGCTACTGAATTCTACGCGTTAGGATTCGGTGAGAAGTTGTTTAGCATTAGTGCGAACAACGGATATGGATCGGGAGATTTGCTTGACGAGTTGCTTCAAGAAATGCCTGCAATTGACGAGACAGAGATGCTTGATTTGCCGAAGATTGCCATTGTAGGAAGACCGAATGTAGGAAAATCTTCATTGTTGAATACCTTGTTGGGTAACGACAGAAGCATTGTTTCCGATGTTGCGGGAACCACGCGCGACGCGGTTCACACGCACTTCAAGGCCTTCAACAAAGAATTAATGTTGATTGATACGGCAGGATTGCGTAAGCGCAAGCAGATAGAAGATGATATTGAATTCTTCAGTGCCATTCGTACCATTAAGTCTATTCGCAACTCTGACGTTTGTATGTTGTTGATCGATGCGGTGGAAGGAATTACCAAGCAAGACTTAACCATCTTCGGAGAGATTACCGAGGCGAATAGAGGTATTGTTATTTTGGTGAACAAGTGGGACATGGTAGATAAGGATCACAAGAGTGTTGAAGTCATGACCGAAGAAATTAAGAAGCGTATTGCTCCGTTTACCGACGTTCCAATCATATTTACTTCGAACATTACCAAGCAGCGTATTTTGAAAGCATTGGAAGCGGCTATGGAAGTGTATGAGAATCGCTTGCAGCACTTCTCAACTTCCAAGTTGAACGACATTATGTTGCCTATTATTCAAGCCTACCCACCACCAGTTGTGAAGGGTAAGGAAGTGAAGATTAAGTACATCACCCAGCTTCCAACGAAGAGTCCGGCTATTGCATTTTTCTGCAACACGCCTCAAAACGTTGTTTCTTCTTACCAGCGCTTCTTAGAGAACAAGCTCCGCGAGAATTTCCGTTTAACGGGTGTTCCGGTGAGATTGTATTTTAGACAGAAGTAATGTGGCGTAGCCACGAATGTTGCGTAGCAACGAATGTTCTTCGAACGAATGCTTCGCGAATGTCTTTGACGAATGTGGCGTAGACACGAATGTGCAAGCACGAATGTTGCGTAGCAACGAATGTTCTTCGAACGAATGCTTCGCGAACGTCTTCGACTGATTTTAATTACGCAGTAGGAATTACGTATCCCGATAGCTATCGGGAGGAATAAAATCTTCGATTTTCCAATAACGTAGTTCGAATCTTCCCTTTTTTATTGACTTTAATTTTTGCTAATTCTTCGGAGTAGTTGAGCATTCAAATTCAATAAATATTCAAGGAATTTAATTTCAAGAGTTCAAATTTCGCCAGTCCTTTTTAAAGCCAACAGCTATAGTATTTGCGATTGCTATACTTCGATTTATTAATAGAACATAATCAAAGGATGAAAAGGAATTTATTCCAACATTTGGTTGGTCATTGGTAGGTATCTTAATAATAACATCACGAGAGTAATGTTTTCTCTTTTTATCTTCAAAAGAATCATTACTTGCTTGAATATTTGTTGCGGCGTGAAGAACCCATTTGTTACCAATAAATTCTATGATTGTATCCTCTTGGTTCTTTGGAGCTGTTGTGTAGTCTTTCAATTCAAGACTTTCTTTGCTTTTTATCTCTCTAACAAAAAGTTCGAAGTTGAAATTATTCACTTCGGATGTCTTAGAATCTAATAAATCCAGTAAAGATTGATTTGTGTATTTAAATTGTCCCCAATTAGCTTTCCAAGCTTTGGGAACCATGTGTTCTAAATGAGAGTTTTTATATTGATTTGAGGAATATGACGTTAAGACCTTGTAATTCTCAAGAAAAGCATGGAAGTATAAAATCACCTTACATTCTTCATTATCATTATTTAGTATTAATTTCAGAAATGAGTTTCCTTGTAGATCAAAATCATTTACTTTATCGAGGTTGTCAAGATTGGAGCCTAATTTAATTATCTCCATAGTCTTTATCCTAAAGAGATTAGATTTCGTGTTTTCGAAAATTTCTTCGATAAAAACGTACTTAATCAACCCCCATATCCAATCTGCTAGTTCATAGGCATTTGGCTGATTCATTTCAATCTTCCGAATCATATAGAACAACAAAAATCTAGAATTGTCTGAAATGTTTAATGTTCGTTTTAATAAATGGAATAAGGCTTTAACTCGCTCCAAATCTTTTGTTTCGAAGTGTATATTGTTAATGAATTTGTTGTTGTCATCTAAACAGGAATTCATCACTCGAATAAAATTAATCACTTGCAGAGATTCGTCAGTAAAATCAATGAGATGTTGATCACCTTTATCCAAATACAATTCTGAAAATTTAGTCAAGAAATCTTCTTCTTTTGTAATATCATCTCCATCTATGGAGTTAAAAAAGACTTTGAAGAAGTCTTCTTCACTTTTGATAAATCCATCGGCTTCCAGACTTAGCAATCCGGCATAAATTTCTTTCCATTTTTTTCGTATTAATGGCAGCTTGTCTTTAGAGATTTTAATAATAGATTTATACTGTATTTTATCGACTAAAGTCAAACTTTTCCCTCTATTATTCATAGACTCAAATATTTGAATTGAATCATGATGATTTTGCATAGGGATTTCTATTAACCAGCACTTAGTTAAAAGAGATTCGATAAAATTATAAAGGGCAGTTAGATTTTCGTCTAATGTTTTGTCTTGAAGATTCAGGAAGTGAATTTTCAAATAATTTCTTATGACATTTATAGTATTTTCAATTGTCTCTGCAGTCTTTGATCCGTTCTGTTTTTCTTCTCTAAGTCTTCTTTCAAAGATGGATTTTCTTATTTTGAAATCATCTATATTATCAATTTCATCAAATGAAACTATATAATCTCTAAAAACTTCTTTAACGGACTCTTCTGTGGTGAAAACTGCAATTTTCTCACCCATGCCTCGAGTTTTGATTAAACAGTCGTTACAGACATTGATGGCTTTTAAAAATTTCTTTTTATAATAGTCACTTTTATCAAACGGTATATTTTCGTTAAAATGAAACAACGTAATCTCTCGCAGTAAAATTTGAATTGTCGTAATTCTCTGTTGGCCATCGAGTAGTTCTGTATACTCATCTGAAATGGATTGTTTAACAGTGAATATTGGTCCGAAGAACCAAGAGGATGTGGTTTCTTGCGACAGTTTAACAACATCATTCAGCAAGTCGGTCACGTGTTTTTTGGTCCACGAATATGGTCGTTGGTAATCAGGAATAATTATCAATTTGTTGGAATCCTTAAAAAACTCTTGAATTGTATTTGGACTAACTAAATAATCTTTGTTCACACCATTAGCTTTGTAGCTTAATATTCTGTCAAAAACTTTTTCCATAATTTATTTTTTCATTTTATGTATGTAAACGAAGTCATTTGACTCGCTAAAATAGTAATCTGTAAAGTCAATAACTTCGATGAAATAGAATTTGGGTGTTTTTCTCTGTGGTGAAAAGTTTTGCGCAAATGAGGTAAGCTCATTTTTAACATCGTTAATCGTTAGAAAGGAGTTGTCAACCAATTTACTTTGTTTTCCAAAACTTTTTTCGAGAATTAAAAAGAAAATTCCCTTATCGTTTTGAATTGAGCAATAGTCTATAAATTTTTTCAAGAAATATCTCTTGTTCTCGGTGAGTTTTACTACAAGATAATCAAGTGTTGAATTTTCAAAGAAATTATTAAGGTTGTCGTCATAGCGCATTTCATTACCTAACTTTTTCACGCCATAGTTTTTGGTTTGTATCTCAATGTAAATTCGTACAATCTGATTTTGGATTTCCCTCAGTAATATATCTAAATTGACAAACTCTGTAGGGAGGTTTGGTAATTCAATTACCGAAGCTTGTTCCCAGTCAAAAGCATAGATTTTATATTTCATATTACATCGAGTAGATTTCTTCCTATTCTTTCAATAACCCCAACAACCAATGCGTTTCCCATGAAGAAGGCTCTTTTGATATCGGTAGCACCTTCGGTATGTTTATCTGGGAACATGTTACATCTCTCCAATTCAATTGGAGTGAGTCTTCGATGTTTTTTACCTTGATTAATAATATGTTTGAAACGGCTAGGAGATGAGCCACCTTCGGAAGTGATAATTGTTCTAGCTGGCTTTTCTAAAGAGTCTGGGAATGACATAGACCCTTCTGAAAAGAAATAGATTCCACCATCGGGTCTAATCCTTTTTTCTTTTTTTGAATCCTTCGCGTATTCCCACTTTGGTAGATTCTCTTGTGATATGCAGAATTCATTAGGTACTTCGGAAAGAGGTAACACGATGTCACCTAATACTGTTCTATTTCCGTCATGCTCACTTTCAACTCGTGAAGTAAAGACTTTAAAGTTTTTCATTACACCACTATTTTCAAAAAAGACATTCTGCTTTCCTGTGTTGAAATTTTCAGATACATCGAGCAAGTCTTCTGAAACAGTAAATTCTAACGATAGGTTTTTCTTTGATTTTGAACACGGAAATGAGTTGGACAGTATTCCTTTTGAAATCATGAAATCTTCAGACACTTTCAAATTTTTGTATGCCTTAGTTCCAGATTTATAAGCGACAATAAAAGTTCTTTTTCTGCGCTGTGGCATCCCGTAATCGGCAGCATTTATAACTCTCCATTCAACAGCATAGCCCTCACTTGCAAGAGAAGACAACATAATTGCAAAATCGCGCCCTCTTTGTTTAGCAGGCGACTTGAGCAGTCTGTCTACATTTTCAAGAATCAAATATTTCGGAGCTTTCTTTCCTTTCTCTTTAATGATTCGCATAATTTCCCACCACAAAACGCCTTTCTTCCCTTCAAGTCCGCCGCTTCTTTTCAATGAGTTTGCGACAGAGTAATCCTGACAAGGAAATCCACCAACAAGCACATCGTGATCGGGAATATCTTTTATGGGAACAACTGAAATGTCTGCATTTGAATGATGTTCAGCACCCCATCTGGAAACATAGACATCGGAGGCATGTTGCGCTTTAGTCGACGGTTCCCATTGGTTGCTCCACACCACTTTGAAGTTGGAATTCAACTTTTTCTTGTAACCGCTTGAAGCCGATTTACCCTTCCATCCCTCGAGACCTAATCTAAATCCGCCCACACCAGCGAAAAGCTCTATTACTTTCAGTTCCTTCATACAGCTTGCAAATTACATTATGTTTTTAGTAGATTATTCATTGTTGAAAAATCGAACAATTCTCCTATACCCCGGATAGCAGTGGAAAGCCTTTGAGCGAAGCGATAAGCTTGGAACGGATAGCCGGAAAAAGGTTCAAATTAGTCTGCGACGAATGCCGATGGCGAATGTCCTTCGGACGACAGCAACTCTGTTGCGAATGTCTTCGACGAGGTATTAACTTCTTGCGAATTCGATGAGCGGTTGGTAGTTGTTCCGATCGGCTACTTTTAAGGCGGTGAGGTAGGCAGATCTTACTTCTTCATTGGACGCATGTTGAGAATGGGAATTACCCCAAGAGAAAGAGGGTTCATGAAATAGTTTCTCAACAATTAAATCGGCCATTAATCGGCTGTGCCTACCGTTTCCATTTGGAAAGCAATGGATGCTTACTAACCGATGTTTAAAGCGGATACCTATTTCGTCGTGAGAAAATGATTTGTTATCAATCCAGAAAAGAGTGTCGTCAATTAATTTCCGAAGTTCAATTCCAATAAGAGGGAAAGGAATTCCAAGATTTTTTTCTGATGTTCGAAATTTTCCAGCCCATTTCCAAACATCTCCATACATCTTCTTGTGAAGAGACAAAATAAATTTTTCGGAGAGGATTTGATCGGCAGTAAATCGTTTTCTTAATGTCCAATGCAAAGCACGCTCAATGTTTAATTGTTCAAATTCATTGAGCTCGCTTTGTGTTGTAATGGTTTTAATTTTAAGACCATCACTTTCATTGGCATCTATTGGTGTTTGACCAGTGGAATATTCTAAATTCAATCCCATAATGTTTTCGGAAGTTCTTTGAGAATTTCTTGGGTGCGATCGGCAATAGCTTTTTCTATTCGCTTGTACGGAAGACTTTGATCTTCAAGTCGCATGTTCTGAGAAGTGCGCAACACAATTTCAGTAGCCATTTTTTTCGCCTTTTCTTCCACCAAATGCATAACGCTTCCTCCCTTGGGCACAAAGCCGTATACCAACTCCATGTCTAATGCCTTCGCCACTTCATTCAACGCAGAAATAGTTATAGCGCCGGTAGTTTCGCGCTTTTCCATATTCTGAATACTTTGTTTACTCAGCCCCATTTTACGGCCAAGTTGCTCAAGCGACATGCCCAAGGATTTTCGTATTGTTTTGATCCAACCAATTTCCGGACGAGCCGATTTATTCGCCTTTCCGTATGGTGAAAGCTTGCGTTCCAGTTGATCGAGATGTAATTGTTGATTTTTCATAAGTCAATGTATTTGGTGACTATTTGAATGCAAAAGTAATAATATATTATGACAAAAACAAGATTAATGTAAATAAATAAATTGACAAATAATGCGATGAGATTGGAAAGTATTATTTATATCTCAGGAAAAGTGTTATTTTATACATTTATTCGTACTTAAAAGTGTGATTATTTACACTTTTCTTGACAAAAGTGTTTTATTGAGGCTTTAAGTGAATGCGATTTGAAAAAAAAACACACGTATTTATCCGTAAATATGCGATTGTTTCGGAGCAACTGATGTGAAAGCACGAATGTTGCGGAGCAACGAATGCCCTTTGGGCGAATGCACATGGCTGTGCGAGGGTCCTTCGGACGAGGGTTGCAAGCAACGAGGGTCTTTGAAGAGGGTTTTAACGGGGCAAAAGAAAATCCTGAAACCGTTGATTTACAATTGTTCCAGGATTTGTGTTGTGGAGATAATCGGATTCGAACCGATGACCTCTTGCATGCCATGCAAGCGCTCTAGCCAACTGAGCTATACCCCCTTTGCTTGAAGAGGGAGCAAATATAAGGAGAAGAGGGAACTTCGTTATTGGAAATCCTTCGGATTTATTCCTATTTCATAATTCCTACTTCGTAATTCCTGTTTCACAATTGATTTCACGTATTAGTTAATCTGTTGATTGAGAACAACGAAGTTCCAATTACAACGTAGGAATAAAACCAAAGGTTTTCCAATAAAACCTTCGGTTTTCCAATAACGTAGTTCCCATTACGCAGTAGGAATAAAATCTCCGATTTTCTAATAACGTAGTTCCCATTACGCAGTAGGAATAAAATCTCCGATTTTCCAATAACGTAGTTCCCATTACGAAGTAGGAATAAAACCTCCGGTTTTCCAACAACACAGTTCAAATACCTCTTTTAAGGTATAGCCCTTCCTAGCCAATAAAGTAGCTTTGTCAAGTGAAAAAATCGCTCGCCAGTTACCGTCCAGGAGAATGCGCCCAAATAGTGGGTGTGGCTGAACATGCCATGGGAGCGAAACTCATTGAAATGGGATTCTACCCCGGTAAGCACGTGAAAGTGCTGTTCAGAGCGCCTTTCAAC
>JBILTF010000018.1:0-30999 GCA_044371675.1 Flavobacteriales bacterium | reverse complement strand
TCACAGGGGGAATGCAGCGACACAGTTTTAATTTGTGTAATGAATTATTAAAGGCAGGAAATAACGTCACGCTTGTTCATTGTATCGATGAAAAAAGTTCTCTTCCTAAAAATGAAGAAGTCAAAGCACTCTTCGAAAATGCAGAACACTTAACTGTTCATACGATTAGATTTCCCATGTATGGCAATATGCCCGGGCATTACATCAAAGAGTCTTATCAATATTCTTGCGCGATAACATCGTTGCTCAAAGACAAGCTTCATCTGTTCGATTTAATTTATGTAAAGGGATTTTGCGGATGGAACTTGTTTCAGCAAAGGAATAAGGGCATGGTCAAAGCAGGTCCAATCTTAGTGAATTTTCATGGTTTGGAAATGTTTCAAAAACAAGCTTCATTCAGAGAACGAGTCAAAGCATACATATTAAAATCACCTGCGAAATGGAATTTAAATCAAGCAGACTACTGCATTTCCTACGGCGGAAAAATAACTACGCTATTGTCTAGTGTTGGAGTTCCTTCTTCACAAATATTGGTAATTCCCGGTGCTGTTAGCGACACCATCTCACTCGAGAAAAGAAAATTTCCAGTGAATTCAAAACTTCTTTTTGTAGGTCGCTATGAAAGAAGAAAAGGAATTGAAGAACTTCTTCAGGTAGTGGCTTCCATGCCTGAATTAGAAATTTCATTTGTCGGAGCCATTCCTTCTTCGAAAAGAATTAATCGTTCAAATGTTCGGTACTACGGAGAAGTAAAAGACGTGAATACTCTCAATGAAATTTTTGACGAGCATACTTTTCTCATTATCCCTTCTCATTCAGAGGGAATGCCTAATGTTATTTTAGAAGGAATGAGTCGAGGCCTTGTTTCACTTGCTACTGACGTTGGAGCGGTGCGTGAACTGGTAACATCTGCCAACGGAATAATATTCGAGCCGAAAAGCACATCTGCCATTAAAAGTACTATTGAAACGGCTCTTTCTCTAAACGCATGGCAGGTGGAATCCCTTTCTACAAATGCAATGAAAACTATTCAATCGAAATTTATTTGGTCGAGAATTATTTCAAAAACCCTAGAAACTTTTCAGCACGTGGTTGAAAAGACTTAATTTCACAGCAAAGATATTTGTGGTGAAGAGACAGTATTTCAAGGGACTTGACAGTTTGCGATTTTTCGCTGCTTTGGCGGTCTTCTTGACGCATGTCGAATTAATTAAAAAATTCACAGGTTTTGGGACCCATTGGATCGATCCTGAAGAACGAATCACTAAGTTCACTGTTTTTCAATCGGTAATGTCCAAGGAAATTGACCCCCTCTCTCCACTTATCTCATACAGCAGTGCTTTGGGAGTGGTCTTCTTTTTTGTTCTCAGTGGATTTCTCATTACATTTTTGCTTCTAAAAGAAAAGGAACAAAACAATTCAATTGCGGTCAAGAAATTCTATTTACGAAGAGCTCTTCGAATATGGCCTTTGTACTATTTGATTTTCATTCTTGGATTTTTCGTTCTTCCCTATTTCGATGTTTTTGCAGTTCCAGGACAAGACAAATTCTTTCAACAGAATTTCTGGGGAAATCTCATACTCTACGCTTTTTTTATGCCAAACCTGGCGTTTGCCATCTATACTGCTGCAGTTCCAAACATAGGGCAATCCTGGTCTATTGGGGTGGAGGAACAGTTCTATATATTATGGCCACTGCTTATAAGAAAAAGTAAAAATATACTCAAATCTGTTCTTTGGATAACAGGAACAATCATCGCTTTAAAAGGAATAATACTACTTTCTGCACCTTTTGTTAAACATGAGGCTCTACTGGTTTTCAAGAAATTTCTAGCCATGTCCAAACTTGAATGCATGGCTATAGGGGGCTTAGGTGCGTACTTGCTTTTCAATAAAAAAGAACAATTTCTACGAATTATCTATAATCCAATATCGCAGCTTACGTCGTTAGTCATTCTTCCCATTCTCATTTATTTCATCCCTAATGCTATAGAAGACATTCTTCACTTGCTTTTTTCCATTTCATTCTTGGTCGTCATATTGAATGTTGCTGGTAATGAGAGGTCGTTTTTACGATTTGAAAATAGGACTTTGCAATACCTCGGCAGAATTTCATACGGATTCTATATGTTTCACGTAATGTGTATTGTATTCACTATTCATTCACTCGACAAATACATGGGCTTAGACAATGATATTACTGCGCCACAACATATCCTACTCTACGGAATTTCATTCTTACTCACCGTGGCTGTATCTTCGTTAAGTTATCATATTTTTGAAAAGGTGTTCATTCGTTTGAAAGACAAATACGCACAACCCAAACCAACAACCGAAATAGCCCAAGAAGATGTTTAGATGGTTTACAGTTATATCCATTTTTATAACCATCTTTATATCGTCGTATGTATTTTTTAAAGAGCCATTCGAAGCCTATATAAGCTACTTCGCTTTTGTTATTTTCTTCCCTATTTTCTTTGCCAAATTCGGAGTGCCTCGTTGGCCCGTAATCTTGTTCTTTCCTTTGCTTCTTTCTGGAATTTTTTATGTGGCGGCAGGTCAAAACACTTCAACGATGTTCACGAAAATATTCGTTGGCTTTTTTGCTTCAGTTCTATTCTACCACTATGTCTTACAATCATTCGATTTTAAATTAAAAGAGCTCTTCAAATACTATATTACAGGTTCCCTTATCGTGTCGTACATTGGTTTGTTTCAATTCCTATCCTACATAATTGGCTTTGAAACCGGATACAACTACAGTTGGCTTTTTAACAAATGGACTTTGACAGAAGGGGGAATAGGATTACGATTGAATTCCGTATTCTCTGAGCCCTCCTATTTCGCAGCTGTTATTAGCCCAGCATTTTTCACTTCGCTTTATAACGTCATTGCTCGAAAGACAATTTTCATCAGGCGTCGGCAGAGCATTGTTATAATAATCGCATACCTCCTTACCTATTCCAGTCTTGGAATTATTGGAATTTTCGTTGCAATTGTGCTTTTCTTGTTAAACCTCGGAGTTGTTAAATACTCCCTCATATTTGTTCCGCTATTCATCTTCTCCTTTGACTACGCTTACAAAAACGTACCTGAGTTTACAGATCGATTAGATGGAACAATAACCATGTTTGAAACAAAGAACTACAAGAGTTACGGCATCCACGGTTCAAGTTTCGTCTTGTATAATAACTATCACATCGCTTTAGAAAATTTTAAAGCACATCCGTTTTTTGGAACAGGACTTGGATCACATCCTTCGGCATTCGATAATTATTCGCTTACCAATTTAGCAGGAGCGGTTGACATTGAGTTCAATAAAATGGATGCAAATTCAATGGCGTTGCGCTTAATGTCTGAAACGGGCATCTATGGTTTGGTTGTTATGTTCTACATACTATTCAAGTGCTGGATATTCAAGCAGAGATCAGCCTCTGAAGAACATTGGGTGATGTCAAATGGAATCGCACTCATTATTATTCTTTACTTGGCTCGACAGGGTCACTATTTCCTTAACGGGTTTCCATTTTTCTTGTGGATGTATTTCTATTTGGCGAAAGACAATAAGATTGAACTTGCCGCGCAAGCAGAAGCTAAAGCAAAACTAAAAGCTGCCGCATGAAGATTTTAATTCTGTACAGAGAATTAGCCGGCTATACCTTGGAGTGTTTGAATAAACTCGCCGCCAATCATTTATTGCTTGTGGTGCATTACCCCATTAACAAAGAGGCTCCATTTAATTTTGAATTCAATTCTGCGATTCAACTAGAATCGAAATCAGAATTAACTTCAAAGAAAATAATTGAATTCAACCCGAATTTTATTTTGTGCAGCGGGTGGGGTGACCAAGAATATATTGATTGGGTAAAAGCCTTGAATAAACCCACAGCTTTGGCTTTCGACACCATTTGGCAAAGCACTTTAAAATTCGTTCTAGGAAGTTTTTATTTCAGATTTAAGCACAAAAAACTGTTTCGTTTCGCCTTCATACCAGGGAATTCTCAATCTGAAACTTCATATAAATTGGGGTTTTCAGCGAAAACCACTTTAAGTGGGTTTTATACTTGCGAAGATGTTTTTCGCCACAATCAGAAAGTTCTAACTAACAGCAAAGAGCTCTGGTGCATTGCCAGATATATTCCAACCAAGAACATTAATTTCCTTTGCGAATCTTTTCTTTCCATACCACCGAATGAACGTTCAGGTTGGACTTTGAATATTGCCGGAACAGGGGAATTATTTCCAACTAGAATTGAAGATGAGGCAATTGTTCATCATGGTTTTATTCAGCCGAAAGAATTAAGTATCAAACTTGAAAACGCCACTGCATTTGTCCTTCCCAGCCTATATGAGCCCTGGGGAGTCGTTGTTCATGAAATGGCTACACTAGGAAAACCCTTAATACTCTCGAACGTAGTAGGAGCAAAGCAAGATTTATTGGTGGAAGGAACTAACGGTTATTCCTTCAGTCCACATTCGAAATATGAATTGAAACTTCAACTTTTGAAAATATTCAATACACCACTCGATGCGCTTCAAGAAATGGGCAACGTAAGTGCGGAAACTGCCAAGAAATTTTCATCTGATATTTGGGTAAGTCAATTCACTAAAATGCTGAACGACTCATGTGCGGAATAAGTGCCATCATTCACCCGCTAGAAAAGCATCGTATTCGAGAAACTCTCGATCGTATGAGCGACTCTATGATCCATAGAGGACCAGATGCAGGTGGGATTTATATCAATGAGAAAATTGGGTTAGGTCATAGACGTCTTTCCATCATTGACCCGGAAAATTCTGCCAATCAACCCATACTTTCACGCAATAAAAAATGGGTCATTGCATTCAACGGTGAGATCTACAATTATGTTGAATTGAAAGCGAACGAACTTCAAGGAGTATACTTTCAAACCGAGAGCGATACTGAAGTTATTTTAGAGCTATTTCAGAAATATGGTATTGAATGTCTTCCAAAGTTGAGAGGTATGTTTGCGTTCGTACTTCACAACATTGAAACCGATGAAACCTTTGTTGTTCGTGATCGCTACGGCATGAAGCCGTTGTATTATTCCATGCAAAAAAATGGATGTTTCATTGCCTCTGAGCTACGTGCATTGCTCGCTAGCGATTTTATTCCTAGAAAATTAAATCGAACGGCGCTTGAAGAATATATTGAAACACAAATGGTTTGTGCTCCGAACACATTGATTGAAAATGTTCAATTACTCGAGGCCGGACATTACTTGTATTTCAACAAAAAAGAAATAACCAAGCATTGCTATTATCGACTGTTAGACGACACCTCATACGAACTATCAGATAAAACTAATACACAAGAATTACTGCGCTCCACCCTTCGCGAATCTGTTATTCAGCACATGCGTGCTGACGTTCCATTTGGAGCATTCTTGAGTGGAGGAATTGATTCCTCTTTACTTGTTGGATTAATGAGTGAAGTTCGAAATGAGAAAATAAATACGTTTCAAATTTCATTTGAAGAAGAAGCCTTCGACGAAAGAAAATACGCGCAACTCGTTGCAAAAAAATTCAACACACAACATCACGAAATAAATCTAAGCGCGAATGCTTTTCTGAAAGACATTCCAGCAGCAATAGCTTCCATAGACTTTCCAAGTGGCGACGGCCCGAACACTTATGCAGTCTCCAAGGCTGCAAAAGAAGCAGGAATTACAGTCGCCATTTCTGGATTGGGTGGGGACGAATTGTTTGCTGGATATCCAGTTTTTCAATACATGCAAAGCATTGAAAAATCGTTTCTATTAAATTTATCTTACCCCCTTAGAAAATCAACTTCCATCCTACTCTCTTCCTTTTCTTCCAATCGATTACTTCTAAAAAAAGCCGAATTGTTGGCATTGAAACATGTAGACCTGGCTTCTGCATTTCCGCTTGTTCGCAAGGTTTGGAATGCAAACGATTTACTGCCTCGGAAAACAAAACATTTCGAAATAGAGAAGAATTTCAAATTCATTTTTGAAAAAGATGCTCCCCTTTTAAACCGAGTGTCTTCAGCCGAGATAGAGTCTTATATGCAACATGTGTTGCTTCGCGATAGCGATCAAATGAGCATGGCCCATTCACTTGAAATTAGACTGCCTTTTCTAGATCATAAGGTTGTTGAATTAGCAACCCACCTGTCTACGAATTTGAAGAATCCTACTTCATCCAAAAAATTTCTTACAGAAACATTCACCGATCTGCTTCCACACGAAGTGGTGAACAGAAAGAAAATGGGATTCACTTTGCCCTGGAGTGTCTGGATGAAGAATGAACTGCGTGATTTCACAGAAGAAGGATTCAATGAACTTTATAAGCAAGACGTTGTAAAAGAAAAGGTGCTTCGAGAGGCTTGGAGTAAATTTATTCTGGAAAGTGAGGAGAAGTCATTTATTTCCTTTTGGCACCTTTCGGTTTTAGGGCATTGGATGAAAAACAATCGTATTACATTCGAAGCATGAAAATACTGGTATTCTCCGATTGGTTTTATCCCGGATCACAAGCAGGCGGACCCATTCAATCGTTGATTTCAATGATGAAATTCAGTACCGACACTTTTTACGTCATTACGCGGAATACCGATCTAAACAGTTCAACTCCTTATAGCAGCGTCCGTTCAAACAGCTGGCAAACCAGTTTTCAAGAAAACATTCAAGTGTATTATTTGCATGAAAATTACTTGACTGAAGAATTAATTTTTAATATTCATACTGAAATAAATCCAGAAAGAGTTTACTTGAATTCTATGTGGTCTCCCAAGTTTACATTGCTTCCTTTAAAAGTTTGCCGTAAGAATTTTTGGAGTAACCAGGTTTTTTTAGCTCCTCGCGGAATGCTGAAACCTGCCGCTTTCAAACAAAAAGGATTCAAGAAAAAGTTATTTCTGTTATTTGCTAAATTCAAAAACCTATACAGCAACATTGTCTGGCATGCTACCAGTGAAATTGAGCAAGAAGAAATACTTCAACTGTTCCCTAAAGCCAACATTCGCATTGCCCCGAATATTTCCAATGCAGCGTTAACTTCAATAAAAAAAGAACTTTCCGTTCCTTTCCGAATTTTGACGGTTGGAAGAATAAGTCCCGAAAAAGGATATTACGAAGCAATAGAGACAATTGCCAATTGGAAACCTCAGATACCGGTGCATTGGGACATTGTTGGCTTGGAAGAAAATGTAGAACTCGTTAATGCAATTCAGTTATTGGGAACTCAGAGTAATTCCATTCAGATAACGTTACACGGACATAAAACTTCAAATGAGCTGAAAGCATTTTATGAAAAGGCCCACCTTTTTTTCTTGCCCACTCGCGGGGAAAATTACGGTCATGCCATAGCAGAAGCACTATCCAATGGAATTCCTGTTGTCATTTCAGATCAAACACCCTGGAAAAGCCTTGAAGAATCCAAGGCGGGAATATCATCTTCGCTCCATCCTATCAAACTAGCAGAGTCACTAAACTTTTTCTTGAATTTACCGAAAAAGGATTATCAAATTTGGTCAGAAGGTACTTTGAAATACGCAGCACACCACGTGAACTCCACAGAAATCCTTGCTCAAAACAAAACTCTCTTCGCATAAGAAATTACATCTCATTAACAAATACTTTAAAGAAAGGTTGTTTATTTGCCTCACACAATTCCATCATGAACTTAGTTGTACTTTCTAGAAACGTTAAGCTATACAGCACCAGGCGTTTGGTCGAGGCCGCTCAGAAAAGAGGTCACGAAATTCGAGTTATCGATCACTCGAAATGCGACTTAGTGATTGAAAAGAAAAAACCAAAAGTTCTTTACCGCGGTGAAGAAATAACTGGTGTGAATGCGGTTATTCCTCGCATTGGAGCTTCCGTTACTTTCTACGGAACAGCAGTCGTTCGTCAATTTGAAATGATGAACGTATTCACAGCGGTGGAATCTCAAGCCTTGGTTCGTTCGCGCGACAAACTGCGCAGTTTACAAATACTATCTCGTGCGGGACTTGGCCTTCCAAAAACAGTCTTCACCAACTATTCAAAAGACGTTGAACGCACACTGAGAGAAGTCGGCGGAGCACCCGTAATTATTAAACTTCTCGAAGGAACACAAGGTTTGGGTGTTGTGCTTGCTGAAAACAAAAAAGCAGCGGTTTCTGTGATCGAAGCGTTTAACGGATTGAAAGCCCGTGTGATCGTTCAAGAATTCATTAAAGAATCTCGCGGAGAAGACATTCGTGCTTTTGTAGTAGATGGACATGTTGTTGGCGCTATGGTGCGCACAGCAAAGGAAGGAGAATTCAGAAGCAACCTGCATAGAGGTGGGACCGCGAAAGTGGTTGAGCTTACCCTTGAAGAAGAGATTGCTGCTATTAAAGCTGCCAATGCGATGAAACTAGGAATTGCCGGAGTAGATATGCTTCGTAGCGAAAGAGGGCCACTAATTATCGAGGTAAACTCTTCTCCCGGCCTAGAAGGAATTGAAATAGCAACGGGTGTGGATATTGCTGGACAAATCATCAAGTATATTGAAAAGAACGTGTAAATAGTTCTGCTTGTTTGTGAACGCTTAGGTGTAAATTGCAACAAAAATTCACCATGCGTTTCGGAACAAAAGCCATACACGCGGGACAAGAGCCCGATCCAACTACAGGAGCCATCATGACTCCTATTTATCAGACTTCAACTTACGTTCAGGAATCTCCAGGAGTTCACAAAGGGTATGCCTACGCGCGCGGGAAAAACCCTACACGAGTAGCACTTGAGCGTTGTTTAGCTGAGTTGGAAAACGCAAAATACGGTTTGTGCTTCTCTAGCGGAATGGGAGCTGCAGATGCTATCATTAAATTACTTGTTCCAGGCGATGAAGTCATTGCAACTGACGATTTGTATGGTGGAAGCTACCGCATGTTCACCAAGATTTTTGCAAAATATGGAATCGTTTTTCACTTCATAGATATGCATGATTTCGATGCGCTTGAAAGAACTGTTAACGCAAAAACAAAAATGTTATGGGTGGAAACACCAACGAACCCGATGATGAAAATCATAGATATCGAAAAGTGCGTAGCGTTGGCAAAAAAACACAATTTGATTTCTGTCATTGACAACACATTCGCTTCACCATACCTTCAAAATCCGTTAGACATGAACGCGGATATTGTTATGCATAGCGCTACAAAATATTTGAACGGACACAGCGATGTCGTGATGGGCGCCTTGTGCACCAACGACGACAACTTATACGAGCAATTGGCATTCATTGCGAATTCATGCGGCGCAACACCGGGTCCACAAGACAGTTTCTTGGTACTCCGCGGATTGAAAACATTGCATGTTCGCATGGAAAGACATTGTTCGAACGGTGTTGTAGTAGCGAACTTCTTGGCTAACCATCCAAAGGTTGAAAAGGTTTACTGGCCTGGTTTCCCTTCCCATCCGAATCATGAAGTAGCTAAAAAACAAATGCGTGATTTCGGCGGAATGATTTCGTTCAGCTTGAAAGGAGATCGTTTCGAAGACGCTTCAATACTTGCACAGAACGTTCGTGTATTCTCTTTAGCTGAATCACTCGGTGGAGTTGAATCATTGCTTGGTCACCCGGCCTCAATGACTCACGCATCTATACCAAAAGCCGAAAGAGAAAAAAGCGGAATCACCGATTCGTTGTTAAGGTTGAGTGTTGGAATTGAAGACGCGGAAGACTTGATTGAAGATTTAACAAATGCATTAAATGCTATCTAAGATGAACAAGAAAAACGTTGCCGTTGTTGGGGCAGGATTAGTTGGAAGTTTATGGGCGGTATACCTCGCGAAACGAGGATACACGGTGTCGGTTTTCGATCGTCGCTCAGACATTCGCAACGTGAAAGTTGTTCAAGGAAAAAGCATTAACCTCGCGTTAAGCGATCGCGGTTGGAAAGGGCTTGAAGGCGCTGGCATTCGCAAAGAAATTGAAGAAGTTGCTCTTCCTATGAGCGGCAGACTTATGCATGCGATAACGGGGGAACTCACCTACCAGCCCTATGGAAAAGAAGGTCAGGCCATTTACAGTGTTTCAAGAGGAATTCTGAATCAAACATTGGTGCGTTGCGCAGCTGAATTCGAAAACGTTTCGCTGAACTTCGAACACAAATGTGTCGATGTTGAACTCGACACTAACACCATTGTTTTCGAAGGAAAAAATGGTGAACATGTTCGTCAACAATTCGATCAGATCTTCGGAACAGACGGTGCCTTCAGCGCCGTTCGTGCTCGCATGACGAAACTCGACCGCAACGAATATTCTCAAGCTTATTTAGACCATGGCTACAAGGAATTAGAGATTCCAGCCAACGAAGATGGCACACATAAAATGCGTATCGATTGCTTGCACATTTGGCCTCGTGGCGAATTCATGATGATTGCACTTCCAAATATTGACGGAAGTTTCACCTGCACACTCTTCTTTCCTTTTGAAGGCGAAGTCTCTTTCGAGAAATTGAAAACAGACCAAGACGTTCTTGATTTCTTCGAGAAATATTTTCCAGATGCGAAAGCCATGATGCCGGAATTGTTGCTCGATTTCAATACAAATCCTACCGCAAGTTTAGTCATGACCAAATGCAATCCTTGGAACTACAAAAACCAAGTGGCGCTTATGGGAGATTCTGCACATGCGATTGTTCCGTTTTACGGACAAGGCATGAATAGCGGGTTTGAAGACTGCAGTGAACTTGATCGCCTCATGACTGAATTGGGTGAAGACCATCCAGAACTATTGAAAGAATACGGGAAAATGCGGAAGCCAAACGGTGACGCTATTTTAGAACTCGCTCTTCGCAATTACATTGAGATGCGCGATTTAACAGCCGATAAAGATTTCCTTCTTCAAAAGAAAATTGAAGGAAGATTCGCGAGCAAACATCCCGAAAAATGGATCCCACTTTATTCACAGGTTACCTTCAGTCACATTCCTTATCACGAAGCACTAAGCAGTGGAATTCGTCAGAATGAAATCATGAAGGAAGTCATGAACAGACCAGACATTGAAGCCGTTTGGGACAGTGAGGAAATTGAAAACGAAATTCTAAAACGAATTTAAAACTGCATGCGCATTTGCAGTGTGTAATCTGTTTTTCGAAATCCACTAATCATTGAATTTCCCGAAGAGATGAAATCTCGATCGGTGTAAGTCCATTGTGCAATTCTAAACCAAACATCTATGTTTCTTCGAATATCGAATTTGAAGATTCCATAGATTCTCGCTCCCTTTCCATAGTATGCCGGAATGCTGTAGCTGTAGAGCACGTCGTTCTCATAAGCATACAATCTAGCGTTCCAAGCGTCTGTGTGAAACAAAGCATAGCGAAAGGTTATCGTGCAAGGCACTCCCATTTTCTTCCAAATCACATCTTGAAAAATTAGATATCCAGATTCATTTGGAAGTCCTTCCTCGTTGGTTTTGACAAATTCCAATCGACTGTGTAACTTCAAACTTTCAGTCGGACTGAAAATAAAATTCAATCGAATTTGCTGCGAAAGCTTATCAACTGGAAAATCGATTCTATTTAAAACAGTTCTATCAATCGAGGTTCTTCGAATGCGCATGCGCGCATAGAACTCGTGCTTCTTGTCGGGTTTGTAATTGAATTGAATAAGATTATCACTAAAGCTCGAAGGCCCTGTGACTTGATAACGCAACCATGGAAATTGAACACCATCTGTGTATGCATTCATACTTATTTTCTTCGACAATTGCGCTTGAACACTCGCATATATTCCGCGTTCATTGGAAGGAAGTACACTGTTTCCTTCAGCAATTACATTCGAGTAAACCGATTGAAAATCTTGATTGAAATTCCGTAATAGAACCGTTGCGGAAACGCGCGAATGCAAGGCAGAAGTAAGTCCCGTAACGTATGCCCATGCATTGTTCGAGCTGCGAGAAACTTCTCCAAACAGCGAAACATTTTGCCAGACGCCTTCAGCATATATTCCAACAGCGCTCTGTGATTTCCCGGTGAATTTCCCGTTCGCATACCAATCTGTTCGTACTGCTATAGAATCGCTCAAACTTCGCTGTACCGCGACAGTTCCGAGTTTCCACATTCCTTTTTGAACTTGAACATTTCCGCCCGCAACAATTTCAGTCAACATATTCTTCTTGGCGATTTCACTTTCCGTTCGATGCAGACCTCCTAAAACAATCGAATTCACAGCCATTCCATCATCTATTAAAACTGTATCTGTGTTAAAGGTGGCATCTAACTTTCTTCTAGAAGCGAACACTGTTGTGGTTAAGAATTTATTTCCAAGAGTAATCCCTGCTCCTCGAAAAAACGAACTCTCGTTTACCGATGAATATGGCTTCAATCCTTGTGCATTTCGTTTTACTTGAACACTGAAGGAAGATTTTCCAAATGCCATGCTGTTCCAACACGTAAGCCCCTGTCCGAACTGTACTTGGTAATCGCCAACAACGAGTTGCTTCAATGCCTTCGCTTCACGAATAAACAGTGAGGCACTTTTGAAATCGGGTCCAACTCGAAGCGGTTCGCCGGCATCGTTTTCCAGCGTTAAGCCGAATGCAATATTTCTTCGGTATTGAAAACGATAGCGCATGTAGGTTCCGTATTCACTTCCCAAAAAATTCTTTTTTCCAGTTGTTGGATCTGGGATAAATCCGGCTTGTTCTTGAAGGGTACTCTTCGACCTGAAAATTAAATCATGGGTACCTTCCTCGCGTAATCTTCGAAATGAAAAATCTGAAAACCCATCGTCTTCATTCACATAAACAAACGGCTGCAACCATCGAATGGTGGGCAAATCCATTCCCATAACACTCTGCAATTCAAAGATGCTTTTCAATTTTCCATAGTAATCAATATGTCTAAAGAGTGCATTTATCTGGGTGTCGCTGAGTACTAAAAGCAATTGCATGGAAAGTGCATCAGTTGTATTCAAATTAATGGGATGGCGAGCGAAGTAGGTCAAGTCTTCGGTGAGAGAAGAATAATCCACGTCACTTCCTTCTTCCATAAAACTTGAAATGGTTTCAATGCGCTGTTCAACCAGTGCGTTGCTTTCTTCTTGCGCGAAAAGAGCAGTTCCATTCCAACCGAAAAGAAAAAAAAGAAGACACTTACTTCTCCATTCCATAGGTCAACGAGATTTGAGGAGTAATACCCAATTGCGGATGAACAACTGCAGCCGCATCGAATGAGCAGTTTCGGAATTTCGTTCCAACACCCATTGACCATGTTTGCCAGAAAGTGTTCATTCCGAATCGAAGAGAAAACACTTCAATAGGAATATATTCCAACCCGAAACTGTAACTCAACGAAGCCTGCGCGTTAGTTGTTGAAATAACTTGCGCTGAAAGGGCCACTTGCTCTGCGAAAGAATAAGTTGTTCCAAGTCGAAGGGTTGCGGGCAGTTCTTCATCGTTCTTCAAAGCGCTAGCGGGCAGGTCAATCAACGCCGCCCATTTCCAATCTTTTCGAACATCATACGTTGCGCCGATGCTCGCCCAAAGGGTTTGCGCCTTCCCGTAGCCGCTACTAATTCGAGTTAAAGAATATCCGAGGCTAGCGGACGCCTTGAATTTATTTGAGAGCGGCACCGCATAGCCGAGATTCATGCCTTGGCGATTAAATTCCGTATTCCCATAAGATCGGAATACCACCCCCATAACTCCTGTTCCTAGATGCTGTAAAATGGACACTCCGGCATCTTTTATTTCAGAAATACTGTAGGGCATCTGCCCATAAAAGGCACAAGACATGCCCTTCATTTGAGCCGACGCGGACAAGTTATTGAATCCTGAAAAAGCATCGGATTGTGTAATGGCACTTCCGCTAAGTGCTGCCATTCGGGCGCCCGAGACATTTTGAGCAAAATTCTTTGCAGCGAATTGCAGCGTGAAGAAGAGTGAAAAAGCGAAATATTTCATCTATTTAAGTTAATCCAGAAGAGAAAAACTTTCATATTCGAAGAAGCATTGTATATTTGCACCGCAACATGCGCATGTGGCGTAATTGGTAGCCGCGCTAGACTTAGGATCTAGTGCCGTGAGGCGTGGGGGTTCGAGTCCCTCCATGCGCACTTGAAAAGCGGAGGTCAACCCTCCGCTTTTGTTTTTATCTTTGCACTCTATTTTCAAACCTTCCATGGGCAAATACAGGGAAATCAAAGGAATATCGCTTCCACAAATAGCGAACGACATACAAGCATACTGGCAAGTGGAAAACATTTTCCAGCGCAGTATCACTGAACGCGAAGGCGGACAGCCGTTCGTGTTTTTCGAAGGGCCACCTTCCGCGAACGGAATGCCCGGTATTCACCACGTAATGGCGCGTTCCATTAAAGATATCTTCTGTCGTTACCAAACCCTTCTTGGAAAACAAGTCCACCGCAAAGCGGGTTGGGATACACACGGACTTCCCATTGAATTAAGTGTGGAGAAAACGCTAGGCATTACCAAAGAAGACATAGGTAAAACCATTTCGGTGGAAGAATACAACAACGCTTGCCGCAAGGAAGTGATGAAGTACACCGACCTCTGGGAAA
The DNA here is from genome assembly GCA_044371675.1 of Flavobacteriales bacterium. Taxonomy (GTDB): domain Bacteria; phylum Bacteroidota; class Bacteroidia; order Flavobacteriales_D; family Sanyastnellaceae; genus CAIZGX01. The sequence continues at coordinate 16,459 of JBILTF010000018.1, read as the reverse complement.
AACTAACCAAAGACATGGGCTATTGGGTAGACATGAAAGACCCTTATGTAACCTACGACAACAAATACATTGAAACCGTTTGGTGGTTAATTCAGCAATTGCACAAGAAGAATCTCTTGTACAAGGGCTACACCATTCAACCGTATTCGCCTGCAGCAGGAACAGGTTTGAGTTCTCACGAATTGAATCAGCCCGGTTGCTACAAAGAAGTGAAAGACTCTTCAGCTGTTGCACAATTCAAATTGATTGCTGCGAATGATTTACTTCATGTAAATGCTGAATTACCTATTTACGTTTTGGCTTGGACAACCACACCGTGGACCTTGCCCTCTAATGTGGCTTTGGCCGTTGGAGAAAAAATAAATTATACTGTTGTGGAATCGCTTACTCCGTTTGGAAACGAACGTGCTTATTTCATTGTAGCCTCTGCCCTTCGTGAAAAATATTTTCCGGAAGCGAACGGCGACAACTTTGAAGAGTTCATCGCAGGAGATAAGAAAATTCCAAATAAAACTGTTTCGGAAATTTCGGGAAAAGAACTTTTGAATCTTCGATATGAGCAATTGCTTCCGTTCGTGCAACCCACCGATGGCGATGCTTTCAAAATTATTTGCGGCGATTTTGTTACCACGGAAGATGGGACAGGTATTGTTCACATTGCCCCAAGTTTCGGAGCAGATGACTTCCGCGTAGCGAAACAAAACGGTATGGGCAACCTTACCCTTGTTGATCGCAGAGGACGTTTCCTTCCTAACGTGCAAGATGGTAAATTCTTATTCGGTGAAGAGTTTGTGAAAGAAGCGTACTGCTCTGATGAAGAAAAAGCGGCTGAATTGGTAAAGCAGAAAGCTAGTCTTGGAGGAATTATTAAAGACACCGACAAGCTTCAATATTTGAGTGTTGACGAACGTATTGTTTTGAAACTTCAAACCGAAGGGAAATTATTCAAGAAAGAAAAATACACGCACAACTATCCCCATTGCTGGAGAACTGATAAACCTATTCTCTATTATCCTTTAGACTCTTGGTTCATTAAGGTTCCAGAAAAACGCAATCGTTTGGTAGAATTGAACAATACCATTCAATGGAAGCCAGAATCTACGGGCACTGGAAGATTTGGTAATTGGTTGGAAAATGCCAACGACTGGAACCTTTCACGCAGCCGCTTTTGGGGAATTCCACTTCCTATCTGGCGCACCGAAGATGGAACAGAGTCGATCTGCATTGGCTCTGTTGAAGAACTTCAAACAGAAATAAAGAAAAGTGTTGCAGCCGGAATTTCAGAAACGAATCAACTTGAAAACTTCCAACCGAACGACCATTCGGTTGAGAATTATAACTTGTTCGATTTACACAAACCATACGTAGATAAAATAGTCTTGGTAAGTCCTAGCGGGAAACCAATGCACCGCGAAGCGGACTTGATAGACGTGTGGTTCGACAGTGGAGCTATGCCATACGCGCAATGGCACTACCCTTTCGAGAACAAAGAGAAAATAGACAACAACCTTTCCTTCCCAGCAGATTTCATTGCAGAAGGAGTGGATCAGACAAGAGGATGGTTTTACACCTTGCATGCGATTGCAACGTTGTGCTTCGATTCTATTGCTTATAAAAATGTTATTTCAAATGGACTTGTTTTAGACAAGAACGGAAACAAAATGTCAAAGCGTCTGGGCAATGCGGTTGATCCGTTTGAAACACTTGGTAAATACGGCCCCGATGCAACGCGTTGGTATATGATCACCAATTCAGATCCGTGGGATAATTTGAAATTCGATACAGAGGGAATAGCTGAAGTTCAGCGCACATTCTTCGGAACGCTTTCGAACACGTATTCTTTCTTTGCATTGTATGCAAACATTGATGGTTACGAGGCTTCTGCGAATGATCCTGCTGTTGAAGATCGCTCTGAATTGGATAAATGGATTTTAAGTAAACTGAATGCGCTCACGCTCGATGTTCAAAAAAATCTCGATGCATTTGATCCTACACCAGCAGCGCGAGCCATTGAATCGTTTGTGAACGATCATCTTTCCAATTGGTATGTTCGTCTTGCACGTAAAAGATTCTGGCACGGTGAAATGACTGATGATAAACGTTCAGCGTACGCTACACTTCATGCTTGCTTGAAACAAGTTGCACAACTCATGAGTCCGTTTGCGCCGTTTTATTCGGATTGGTTGTTCCAAAGCTTGAACAACAACAATGAGTCGGTGCATTTATCTCGATTAGAAAACGGAAGTTTCAGAGATGAAAACTTGGAAGCACGCATGGATTTGGCTCAACGCATTTCTAGCATGGCACTTTCCATTCGTAAAAAAGAAAACATCAAGGTTCGTCAAACTCTTGCTGAAATACGTATTCCTGTTCTCGATGAAACTACCCAGTCTCTTATCGAAAGTTTTGCAGATCTTATTTGCAGTGAAGTAAATGTGAAAGCAGTTAAGTGTGTTGATGAGCAAACCACCAAAATTGTGAAGGATCTTAAATTGAATTTCAAAACACTCGGAAAGAAGTGCGGGAAATTCATGAAGGAAATCCAACAATTCGCCTTGGACAATGCGCAAGAAATAATCTCTTCGATTGAGAAAACAGGAGAATTCCTCTGGACTAAAGAATCAATTCTTCTTCAAGCCGAAGACGTGGAAATTATTCCTGTTGACATTCCTGGATGGAAAGTCGCGAACCAAGGACCTCTAACGGTTGCCTTAGATGTTACCATTACCCCTGAATTGAAGGAGGAAGGCTATGCTCGTGAGTTAGTGAATCGCATACAGAACCTCAGAAAAGAAACTAATTTCGAGGTTACAGATAAAATAATTGTTAAAGTTTCAGGAGAAAACTACCTGAATGATGTTTTGAAAAACAATTCTGAATATATTAGCAGTCAAGTACTTGCTTCTTCGCTTGAGTTTGTTCCAGAAATGGATGGGGGTGTCGCGGTTGAATGGGAAGGTGAAGAAGTGGTACGTTTACTATTAACCAAAAACCTATAAAACCCATGGCAAAAAAATCTACGCCTGCCAAAAAAGTTCTTGCGAAAAAATCTACCCCTGCAAAGAAGGCTGCTCCAGCGAAAAAGATAGTTGCTAAAAAAGCTACTCCTGCTAAGAAAGTAGCGTCTGTCAAAAAGGTCGTTGCAAAAAAGGCAGTGCCTGCAAAGAAAGCAGCTCCGGCTAAGAAAGCAGTTCCAGCGAAAAAAGCAGCTCCAGCTAAGAAAACAGCTCCAGCTAAGAAAGTAGCTCCAGCTAAGAAAGTAGCTCCAGCTAAGAAAGCAGCTCCAGCTAAGAAAGCAGCGCCATCTAAAAAAGCAACGCCTGCTAAGAAAGCCGTTGCCAAAAAAGTAGCGCCATCGAAAAAGGCAATACCAGCTAAAAAAATAGTTGCTAAAAAAGCAGTGCCTACAAAGAAAGCAGCTCCAGCGAAAAAAGTAGTTGCGAAAAAAGCAGCGCCTGCGAAGAAGGTCTTTACGCCAGTTAAGAAAACAGCGCCTGTCAAGAAGACTGCGCCTGCGAAAAAAGTAGTTGCGCCAGTGAAGAAAGTCGTTGTGCCTGTAAAGAAATTAAAAGTAAAGAAAGTTAAACCAACTCCAGCAGTTATCGCTAAACCAGCGACCGTGAAGAAACCCGAGGCAAAGATTACTGCTCCCGTTTATAAACCTGCTCTAGAGATTAAAAAAGAACCAGTGAAGATGCCAGCAGAACCAGTCAAAGGATTACGTTATTCAGACAGCGATCTGAAAGAATTCCAAATTTTAATCAAAGAAAAATTAGAACAATCGCGTTCAGATTTCGAAGAGTTAAAAGAGTCTCTTTCAAGAGAAGGAGACAACAGTACTGACGATACTTCCCCAACATTTAAAATGATGGAAGACGGAAGCGACACGAACAGCCGCGAAGAGGTTGCTCAATTGGCTTCTCGTCAAGAAAAATTCATTAAGAACTTAGAGAACGCTCTTCTTCGTATCATGAACAAAACATACGGTGTTTGTCGTGTTACAGGACAGCTCATTCCTAAAGAACGCTTGCGTTTGGTGCCTCATGCTACCCTTAGCATTGAAGCAAAAAACATGCAGTAAGATCTCGTATAGTGAGAAAAGTACTCTTAACTATTTTAAGCGTTGTTACGCTTGATCAAATTTTAAAAATATGGATAAAGCTCAATTTTCTCTATGGAGAAAATGTAGAGCTTATTTCCGGGTGGCTCGATTTAGAATTCGTTGAAAACCCGGGTATGGCATTCGGTTGGATGTTCCCTGGAACAAGCGGCAAATTAGCTCTGAGTATTTTTCGAATAATTGTTGTTACGGCAATAATTATATACATCTACAAGCTTACAAAAAAGAAAACCCACCAAGGATACCTATTCTGCTTAGCACTCATTGTAGCTGGTGCATTGGGGAACATCATTGACAGCGCTGTTTACGGCATGTGCTTCGACAAAGGGTCAACCTTTGATCCTCACTATCAAGATTACTTGGCCTATTCAGATACTGCAGCATTTTCTACAGAAGGTTATGCTCCTTTTCTCATGGGAAATGTAGTTGACATGATACACCTTACCAAGGAATTCGACTTCCCTTTGTGGTCGCCTATTCATGCAGGAGAAAGAGCTGAAATCTTCCCTCCTATTTTCAACATTGCAGATGCTTCTATCTCGGTTGGAATTATTCTCATCTTACTCTTTCAAAGACGTTTCTTCAAGGATGAAGAAGAAGAAGAAGTACTCATTGAAGAAGCCGTCACTGAAGTTGATCCTTCTGCATGAAATTGAATCTTTCTATTTCTGAACTGTCCCACATTGTTGGTGGTGAAATCTCAGAGGGGAACAGTAAGAACTTTATTCATTCCATTTGTACCGACACGCGCCACACCATAGATGCAGCACACACGCTATTCATTCCATTAATAGGCGAGCACTTCAACGGACATTCGTTTGTTGAAAGTGCTTTTCAAAAAGGAATCAGAACGTTCATCGTTTCTAAAGCAGTCGATTTACCAAGCGAATGCGCAGTTATTCATGTTGAAAACACAACAACTGCATTTCAAAGAATTGCAGCTCATCACAGAAAACAATTCAACATTCCCATCATTGGGGTTACTGGAAGCAATGGGAAAACCATTGTGAAGGAATGGATCAATCAATTGCTTGCCGATGATTTTTGTATTGCTCGAAGTCCGAAAAGTTTCAATTCACAAATTGGCGTGTCACTTGCTGTGCTTCAGCTTGAATCCATGCACAATTTGGGAATATTTGAAGCGGGAATTTCTCTTCCCGGAGAAATGAATGCGCTTCAACACATCATTCAACCCACAACAGGTGTCTTCACATTTTTAGGAAGCGCCCATGCTGAAAACTTCGCTTCACAAAGCGAATTACTTCATGAAAAAATGAAGCTATTCGGTTCCTGCGATACACTCATTATTCCTTCAAACCTTGACTTAAATTTTAGTGGGAATATCATTCGAGTTGGAAATCAAACACAAGACGATTTTTCCATTCGAGAAATAAAATCCTCTTCAACACATTCAATTATTTCTTTTAGTTGGAAAGGAAAAACCTCTTCAGCAGAGATTCCGTTTATTGACACTATATCCATCGATAATTTCGCGCTTGCCGCTGCAACAGCCTTGCAACATGGACTTTCAATGACTCAATTGTCAGAAAAAGCGCCGCAGCTAATGGCCGTTGAAATGCGCATGCAACAATTGAAAGGGATTGGCGGAATGCAATTGTTGAACGACAGTTACAGCAACGATTTGACCTCATTGAAACTTGCGCTTCAGCATTTCAACTTGAACATTCAAGCAAAAAAACGAAGCGTTATCATTTCCGATATTTTACAAAGCGGAATGAACGATGAGATCTGGATCTCACGTGTTGTAGAACTCATGAATGAATTTCAAATCGACAACATTTATGCTGTTGGTGAAGTTTTCCTTCAACATAAAAATAAATTACCAAGAAATTTCTCGTGCTTTCAAGGCACCGCAGAACTTGTCGAATTTCTGCTTTCAAATAAAATCGATTCGAATGCCCTGCTCATCAAAGGCGCTCGGAAATTTCATTTCGAAAAAATAGTGAGCGCACTGCAAGAGCAGCACCAAGAAACCATTTTCGAGGTGAACATGAACGCCCTTGCCAACAACTACTATTATTTCCGTTCGTTACTGAACCCCAATGTAAAACTCATGGGAATGGTGAAAGCAAATGGATACGGCATTGGCGCTGTTGAAGTGGCTGTCTGCCTTGCCAATTGTGGAATTGACGCGTTGGCCGTAGCTTATGCAGACGAAGGCGTTCAACTTCGCGAAGCAGGAATTTCACTTCCCATTTTAGTTCTTGAACCGAATGTTACCGACTTCGCTCCGCTTTTCAAACATCGTTTAGAACCTGAATTGTTTTCAATTCGATCATTCAATGCGTTCGCGAAAGCTGCTAAAGAATTCAATGCAGAAAAAACTTTCAAAGCGCATTTGAAACTCGATACCGGCATGAACCGTCTTGGATTCAAAAGCAATGAAACCATTGAATTGCTTGAATTACTTCGTGAAAATTCAAACATTGAAATAACTAGCATCTTCACCCATTTTGCCGCTTCGGAAGATGAAAGTCATGATGCCTTCACGCAAGATCAAATCAACGATTTTGAAAATCGTTGCGCACAAATATCATCAGTTCTAGGTTATTCTCCCACCCTTCATGCCGCAAATACAGGTGGAATTCAACGCTGGAAAAACGCTCAGTTCGACATGGTTCGCCTGGGTATTGGTCTTTACGGAGTTTCAGCCTTCGAAGAGGAACAAAAAATGTTACGAAATGTCGGAAGCCTAAAAACCAGCATTGTTCAAATTAAAACCGTTCTTCCAAATGAAAGCGTGGGTTACGGAAGAACATTTACTTCCAACCAAGAAATGAAGATAGCCGTTCTTCCGATTGGCTACGCAGATGGATTTCGCCGATCTCTTTCCAACGGAAAAGGAAAAGTGTTCATCAACGGCAAAGCCTGTCCTGTCGTAGGACGTGTGTGCATGGACATGGCCATGGTAGACATTTCGAGCCTTGAGGCAAAGGAAGGTAACGAGGCTGTAATTTTTAACGAAGAACACCCCATCATTGCTTTCGCAGCCGACTGCGAAACGATAGCCTACGAGGTACTCACGAGTATTCCCCAACGCGTGAAGCGTATAATTGTAAACGAGGCATAAACTTCGTGCGGAAAAATGTCATTTCTGTGAACATGTAAGGTGCATTCATTCCGATATTTACACAATATCGAAATTGTTATGATGCATAAAATCTACATCCAAAAATCTATTCTGACCTTTTTAGGCGTAATCGCTTTTTCATTCGTTTCATTCGGGCAAGCTGCCAGAATAAACAATGAGTTTATCCTTCAACTTAAAAAAGGATTTTCTCCTGCCCAAGCAGAACAAGAATTAACTCAACATTTCGGAATACTTCCTGAAATTAAATCGAGCTACGAAGTAAGCGATATCATGCGCGCTTGGTTGTTTACCTTCAATGAAGAATTGGTTTCGTTGAATGAGATCATTAGATACGCTCCTACTTGCTCAAGTATTCAACTGGCTCAAGCCAACCATAAACTTGCTGAACGAATTGTTCCCAATGACCCTTCATATGGCCAGCAATGGTTTCATGACGACGCTTCAGACAACGACATTGACACCCCGGAAGCTTGGGACATTACCACCGGCGGACTAACCGCGTTTGGCGACGAGATTGTTGTTTGCGTTGTTGAAGGAGGAGGCGCAAAATGGGATCAAGCAGACATCATTGAAAACCACTGGACCAATACCAACGAAATAGATGGAAATGGAATTGACGATGACAACAACGGATACATCGATGACATTGACGGATGGAACATGACCGCCAACAGCGACGCTATTGCTGCAGGAAATCACGGCACTCAGGTGAGCAGTATGATTGGTGCAAAAGGTGACAACGGAATTGGAATTACCGGCGTTAATTGGAATGTGAAAATTATGCAAGTAGATATGGGCGGCGTCTCAGAAGCCAATGTCATTGCAGCATACACCTATCCGCTTAAAATGCGTCGCTTGTACAATCAAACGGGAGGAGCGCAAGGTGCATTTGTTGTTGCTACCAATAGCAGTTGGGGAACCGACAACGGACAACCTTCTCAAGCCCCACTCTGGTGCGCCATGTACGACACACTTGGAGTAGCCGGAATTCTTTCTTGCGGTTCAACAGCGAATAACAATGTTAACGTTGATGTTGTTGGCGATTTACCCACTGCTTGCCCGAGTGAATTCATGATGTCTGTGACTGCAACCAACAGCTCAGATGTTCGAACATTCAGCGGTTATGGCATTACAACTATTGACATTGGCGCTCCGGGTGAAGCGGTTTACCTGGCCGGTAACAATAACTACGGAAACACTTCAGGTACATCATTCGCAAGTCCATGTGTTGCCGGAGGAGTTGCACTCTTGTACTCAGCCCCCTGCACCTCGCTCATGTCCATTGTGAATGCAAATCCAACAACAGGAGCACAACTGATACGCGATTATATTTTCAACGGAGTAGATCTCGTTTCGAATTTACAATCCGAAGTTGTTACAGGTGGAAGAATGAATGTGAAAACCAGTCTTGATTTATTGTTGAGTGAATGTTCGAATGGCGGATGCGTTGCGCCTTTTGCCATTGGTGCTATGCAAATTCCAAATCTGTTGGATTACAGTGTTTTTTGGAACAGCACTCCTGACGTTACAACCTTCGCTTGTCAATATCAATTGGAAGGTTCTGGAAATTGGATACTCATTGAAAATATAAATGCGAACAATGTTGAACTAACGGGATTGCTTGCTTGTTCAGTTTATGAAATTCAGTTAGCTTCTGTTTGCAACGGCGTGCAAGGAAGCTGGACAAACTCATTTATTCTGAACACTGAGGGATGTTGCGTAAACCCGAACGCATATTCGGTTCCGAATGCACAAGGCGCGACAACAGCAACAGTTGCATGGAATGACATTTTCGCTGCAGATGGATATACTATTCAGTTAACGGGACCAAACGGAACCGATATTATTCAATCGCTTCAGCCAAACATTACATTCTTTAACCTAGATTCGTGCACCACCTACACCATTCAAGTAGCTTCAATCTGCGTAAATCCAGAAAATCCTTTCACTTCATTTGAATTCTCTACAACCGGTTGCGGTTCATGCACCGATGTGGTTTATTGCGATGCAAACGGTGGTAACTCATCAGATGAATACATCGAAGCTGTTACAGTAGGTTCGTTCACAAACGTGAGTACGGACAATGCAAACTATACCGATTACACAGATCTTAGCACACTCACATTGGTTGCAGGAAACTCTTATCCCGTTTCGCTTACACCTGGATTCCCAGGCGGATCGCACAACGAATACTTCAAAATATGGATTGACTACAATGCTAATGGTACTTTCGATGAGCCAATTGAATTAGCCTACGATGCAGGCAGCGGTTCTCAAAATACAGTTACAGGAACTATCACCGTTCCTGCAGCAGCAGCTCTTACCCCAGGCAGCACGCGCATGCGTGTTGGAATGGCATATGTTGGAATATTCGGTGCAGGAGCTCCTCCTACCTCCTGCGGAACCTACGGATACGGCGAAGTGGAAGACTATTGTGTTAACTTGGAAATCGTTGATGGTGTTGAAATTTTAAATGGAAACTTCAACCTACAGGTTTATCCGAACCCAGCTGCAGAATCCATTCAGCTTAATCTTCCTTCAAACATTCAAATATTCCAATTAAGAATATTATCCACAGACGGAAAATGTGTGAAACAAATGAACACCTATTCTCGTTTTCATTCAGTTAGTGATCTTGCTCCAGGATATTACGTTCTTGAAGTCATTTCAGAAAACGGAATCGCTAGAACAAAAATTTGTGTTGAATAAGTAAACTAAATGACAACATAGATTGTCTTAGATAAAATGAATCGTAAACTACTCCTAACCTTTTGCACTTGGCTGATAACCCTTGCGGCTTGGGCTACGCACAATCGTGCAGGAGAAATTGTTTACGAGCATATAAGTGGATACACCTACAAAGTAACCATTAACACGATTACAAAGGCCAGTTCCTTCGCCGCTGACCGTCCGTTTTTAAAAATCAGATGGGGCGACGAACCTTCAGGTACCACAGAAAATCAGCTCGACAGTTTAGAAAGAAGCTCTCAAACGATTTTAGCCTCTGGCGACGCAAAGCGAAATGAGTATGTCGGATATCACACCTACTTAGGACCTGGAGTCTACTATTTAATCATGGAAGATCCCAACAGAAACGAGGGTGTGATAAACATTTTGAATTCTGTGAATCAAGTCTTCACGATTCAGACCATGCTTGTTATTTCGCCAGCAACTGGACATAACAATTCCGTACAGCTTTTAAAAATGCCCATTGAAGACGCTTGTCTGAATCAACCGTGGATACACAATCCTGTTGCGTTCGATCCGGATGGAGATTCTTTGGTCTACTCGCTCGTGCCATGCATGGGTGCTGATGCGTTAGCTCTGGCAGGTTGGTTACTGCCGGACGCAAGCACTGTTAACGGTTTCGATATCTTCACTATTGACTCTCAAACAGGTGATGTTACTTGGGTCGTTCCGCCGTTGGCAGGCGAGTTCAATATTGCCATTAAAATTGAAGAATTTCGAGATGGATTATTAGTGGGTTATGTCATTCGTGACATGCAGATTACTGTTATAACCTGTAACAATCAACCTCCTGTTATCGCTCCGCTTCCCGACTATTGTGTGGAAGCAGGAAGCACCCTTCAGTTCGATGTCAATGCAAGTGATCCCAATGGGAACGCTGTCTTCATCAGTGCATTTGGCGGCCCATTGACCAACGTTGTTCACGAAGCCGAATTCAATACGTTCACTGATACGTTCTATTGGAATCCGGAATGCGATGAGGTGCGCGCGACGCCATATACCGTGAGCTTTGAAGCACTCGACAACGGTTTCGTTCCTTTGGCTGATATAGAAACAGTAAACATTACCGTAGTAGCCCCTAAAGTGCAAAACGTTCAAGCAAATGCTGTGGGAGCAACGGTTGGAATATCTTGGAATCCGTCGTCATGTCTTAGCTCATTTTCCAACTACGAATTGGCAAATGTTCGCTATTTCATTTACAGAAAACAAAACGGATACAACTTCAATCCTTCAGATTGCGAAGTGGGGATGCCTGCCTATACAGGATTCGTTTACATTGGACAAACACTTGGCGCGAACAGTAATTTTTACCAAGATAACGCTCCTGGATTCGGTGTTCCATTTTGCTACCGCATTGTCACAGTATGGCCAGACGGCGCTTTGAGTTACGCCAGCGAAGAGGCGTGCGTTCAAATAAAAAAGGACATTCCTGTCATTACAAAAGTGAGTATTGAAACAACCGATATTTCGGTTGGAAGTGATACCGTTTGGTGGTCGCCTCCTTCACAGCTAGACACCCTCGCTTTCCTTCCTCCCTACCACTACGAACTAGAATTCGACAACAACGGGACATGGCAAACTATTTTCGCTTCCAATCCATTTACCATTCTAAATACAGGCGATACCATTTATTATCATTCAAACATCGACACCTTCACTTCACTTAAAAAATACCGTATTAAATTTTATTCGAATGAAGACGTCGTTGGATATTCCTCCAGCGCAACTTCCCCTTGGCTTGTTGCAACGCCTCAAGACAATGCCATTCAGTTAAATTTACAAGGACAATTTCCTTGGATAAATTCTCGGTATTTCATTTATCGAAAGGTACCCGGAGAATTAATTTATTCTTTATTGAATGAAACAACTGCACCACAATACCTCGATACCGGCTTGGTAAACAATGCAAATTATTGCTACAAAATTTTTACGCTGGGATCATACGGTGCACCTAATGTTCCAGACTCCTTGTACAATTTCAGTCAGGAAGTATGCGGAAGTCCATTCGACGCAACACCACCATGCCCACCTCTAATTTCTCAAATTAACAATTGTGAAATTCCTTCACTTCAAATTTCCTGGTACAACATTGACCCGTCATGTTCACAAGACATTACGGCTTATAACATCTACTACGCCCAAACAGATACCAGTCAATACACATTGCTAGGAACTTTGAATGGAGCCAATAGCACCGAATTCGAATTCCTTCATCCAAATGGATTGCAGAGTATCGCTGGCTGTTTCTACATAACTGCATTGGATTCCCTGAACCTTTGGCCCGACGGGGAACTTCATCAAAATGAAAGTGTCCCTTCGAATGTTGTTTGCATAGACAACTGCCCAACGTATGAACTTCCAAATATTATCACCCCAGACTTGGACGGGTTGAACGATATTCTGAAACCCTTTCCATACCGTTCCATTGAGAGCATCGACTTGAAAATTTTCAATCGATATGGAATACTACTCTTCGAAACAACCGATCCCGCTATTGCTTGGAATGCAACCGATCAAAAGACGCAAAACCTTGTCAGCGCGGGAACCTACTACTACACTCTCATGGTCAACACCATTCGTCTTCAAGGAATTGTACCTGTATTCAAAGAGGGGTATCTTCAAATCTTGGACGCTACACAGGCTTCACCTCAACAATAAAATATGTTTACTGGAATTATAGAATCGCTCGGGGAAATTGTTAAAACGGAAACCGTTGGAACCAATTTAGAACTATGGTTTTCTTGCGATTTTACTGGTGAACTGAAAGTCGATCAAAGCCTTGCGCACAGCGGAATCTGCTTGACTGTGGTTGAAATTATCGACAACCGCTATCGCGTTACGGCTATCGATGAAACCATTCAAAAAACAACAATTGGTAGTTGGAAACAAGGCGATAACATCAACCTTGAAAGATGCGTGAAAGTGGGCGATCGCCTAGACGGACATAACGTTCAAGGTCATGTTGATGTGGTTGGAAAATGTATTTCCAAAACGGAAAATGATGGCAGTTGGAAATTCACTTTTGAATACACGCCGCACGGAATCGGTCACATTACCGTGCCGAAAGGAAGCATCTCTGTGAACGGCGTTAGTCTTACTGTTGTTGACAGTTCGAAGACTTCATTCTCGGTGGCTATTATTCCATTCACTTACGAACACACCACTTTTCAGTTCATTGAAAACGGGTCATTCGTGAATTTAGAATTCGATATTATGGGGAAGTATGTGGCCGCGTATATGGCTGCACTATCTTCGTAACATGATATCTTCAGAACACGAAAAAAAACTATTTCTTCTCGACGCATACGCACTTATTTTCCGTGCATATTACGCCTTCATCAGAACTCCTCGCATCAACAGCAAAGGCCTAAACACCGGAGCCATGTTCGGATTCACGAACACGCTTCTAGATATCCTAAATAACGAGAAGCCTTCGCACATCGCTGTCGTATTCGATGCGCCAGAACAAACCCTGCGTGAAATAGATTACGAAGCCTACAAAGCCAACAGATCTGAAACACCAGAAGACATTAAGCTCGCGGTTCCTTACATAAAAAAAATCGTTGAGGCTTTCAATATACCCATGCTCATTGCACCGGGGTATGAAGCAGATGACATCATTGGAACGCTCGTTAAAAAAGCCGAAGAAAAAGGATTTCACACGTACATGATGACTCCCGATAAAGACTACGGTCAATTGGTAAGCGATAAGTCATTCATATACAAACCTGGCTACCAAGGAGGAAAGGCAGAGATTTTAGGAGAAGCAGAAGTCTGTGCGAAATTCAACATTCAAAATGTAAATCAGGTTATTGATTTACTTGGAATGATGGGCGATGCAGTAGACAACATTCCAGGACTTCCTGGCATTGGTGAAAAAACGGCTTCTAAACTTTTAGCTGAATTCGGATCACTTGAAGGCCTGCTCGCTAACACAGATAAACTGAAAGGAAAGCAAAAAGAAAACGTTGAAAATTTCAAAGAGCAGGGAATCCTTTCGAAGAAGCTTGCTACCATCATGCTCGATGCTCCTACACCGTTCGACGAAGAGGCGTTGAAAGTGAGTGATATAAACAAAGATGCCATTCGTGAAGTTTTTGAAGAGCTTGAATTCCGTCAGTTAATCAAGCGTGTCTTGAACGAAGAGCCTGAAGTAAACACAACATCAAGTCCTGCTTCAAACAGCAACTCCGCTCCCGATTTATTTTCTTCAGTCGGTGAAGAAGTTGAAATTCCAACTTCACCGAAAAACACACTTGAAAATGTTCCTCATGAATATTTCATGGCTACTTCTGAACAGGAACTTCAATCCTTAATTTTAGAATTACAGCGCGCAGCCATCTTTAGTTTCGATACCGAAACCTCCGATCTAGAGACGCATTCAGCGTATTTGGTTGGGCTTTCTTTCAGCACGAAAACACACACCGGTTGGTACGTTCCTATCTCTTCCAACTTCGAAGAAGCAAAAAAGCAGTTAGCAATTTTCAATGAAATATTCTTAGACACTTCGAAAACTCTTGTAGCTCAAAACTACAAGTTCGATTTCAAAATGATGAAAAAATATGGAACGAAGATTCAGAATAAAATATTCGATACCATGCTAGCTCACTACGTGATTAATGCAGATGGAAAACATGGCATGGACGCGTTGAGTGAAAAGTACCTGAACTACAAACCTGTTTCCATTGAATCGTTGATTGGCCCGAAAGGAAAAAATCAAAATTCCATGGCCCATCTTCCTGCGGAAAGCATTAAAGATTACGCAGCAGAAGACGCAGATGTGACACTTCAACTTGCTGAAATCTTCATGCCTGAATTGGAAAATCAAGGTACCACTTCGGTATTGGAAAACATTGAAATACCTCTTATTGAAGTGCTCGCCGACATGGAATGGGAAGGCATTCGAGTGGATAAAGATTTCTTGAACGCATACAGCGTAGAGCTCGGCAAAGAACTCGATATTATCGAAGAAAAAATAACAGAGCTTGCTGGTGAAAAATTCAACCTCGATTCACCAAAACAATTGGGTGTTATACTATTCGAGAAATTGAAAATAACAACAGAAATGAAGAAGACAAAAACCGGGCAATACAGCACGGGTGAAGATGTTCTTCAGCGTTATTTAAACACCCATGAAATTGTTCCGTTGATTCTCGATTACCGTGAATTGCGAAAATTAAAAAGCACCTATATCGATACACTTCCAAACATGATTAATGCAATCACCGGACGTGTGCACACGAATTTCATGCAAGCAGTTGCAGCTACTGGTCGTTTGAGCAGTAACCAACCTAACCTTCAAAACATTCCCATTCGAACTTCTCGCGGAAAAGAAATTCGAAAAGCATTCGTTGCTCGCGACGAAAATCATGTCTTGGTAAGCGCCGATTATTCTCAAGTTGAATTGCGCATTATTGCAGCATTAAGCGGAGATAAGAACATGATTGAAGCATTCCAACAAGGAGAAGACATTCACAAAGCAACCGCTTCGAAAGTATTCAATGTGCCCTTAGAAGACGTATCCAAAGACATGCGAAGCAAAGCGAAGGCAGTCAACTTCGGAATTATATACGGACAAGGTCCATTCGGTTTAGCTCAGCAGTTGGGTATTTCAAGAACTGAAGCGAAGAACATCATTGAAGCGTATTACACGCAATTTGCAGCTCTTAAGACCTACCAGCATCAAGCGGTAGAAGATTGTCGCGCAAAAGGCTTCGTTGAAACCGTGCTTGGACGCCGACGTTTCCTTCCAGACATCAGCGCCTCAAATGCTATTTCAAGAAGCTTCGCTGAACGAAATGCTGTGAATGCTCCCATTCAAGGTTCGGCAGCCGATGTAATAAAGGTGGCCATGGTGAAAATTCAATCTGCTTTGAAACTTGCAAATTTGAAAACCAAAATGGTTCTTCAAGTTCACGATGAATTACTTTTTGATACACCTAGAGAAGAAGTTGAACAAGTATTTGCGCTTGTGAAGCATGAAATGGAAAACGCTGTAAAACTTTCAGTTCCCTTGGATGTTGAGATTCAAGCGGGAAACAATTGGCTCGAGGCTCATTAATAACATAATAACTAAATGAAATTGTAACTATATTCGGTTAAGGTGCGTATCAATATGCTGTAACAATCAATAAGTATCAAATGATCAAAAAATACCTCTCCCTCACTGCCATCGTCAGTATATGCATCGGCAGCCTCGCATTGGTTGCCTGCGGCGGAAGTGAAAACAAAGCTCCTTTAGAATCTGGAGCGAGCGAACTAACCAACAAAGATGAGTTCTTCAAAGACCGCGAGCAAGCATTGAAGCAAATCTTCTTCAGCATTCCGGCTCCTATTGAAATGGCCGATATGATTAAAGACGCTGGATTCAATTTCGATAAGGCCATGCTGAACTCGGTGGATAAAGTTGCGAAATATGTCGACGAAGAAAATCGCGCTATCAATCTCGGAATCTACGCTGCAGACCTAAGCTACAGCAC